>JBOHWA010001038.1:0-13719 GCA_050735855.1 Binatia bacterium | reverse complement strand
CCGCAGAGCGGCGCGCCGTTCGTCTGCACGACGTCTGCCGGCGGTGTGGAACACCCGTAACTTCCGGGTCGTTCAGCCGCCAAGCAGCGGAGCCGGTGGCATCAGTGGCCGCGTCCCCCCTCGGTCGGCCACCGGCTCCACCCTCTCTCTCACCCGCCTCAGTCCCAAATCGGCGGGTGGCGATCCTTCCACGGCCTGGCCTGCTCGAGCTGGGCGGCCAGGCGCAGGAGGGTGGCCTCGTCGCCGAAGCGGGCGGTGAACATGACGCCGACCGGCAGGCCGTCGGCGGTCCAGTGCAAGGGCAGCGAGATGCCCGGCTGGCCGGTGGCGTTCTGCAGCGGCGTGAACGGCACGTAGTCCATCACCGGCGCCATCGCCAGCAGCGGATCGCGCTGGTTGGTATCGATGGTGCCGAGCGCGATCGGCGGCGCGCCCAGGGTGGTGGTCAGCCAGCAGTCATAGGTCTCGTGGAAGCGGCCGATCTGACGGCCGTTGATCTGCATCATGGCGACCGCGAGGAGATACTGCGAGGCGGTGACCTGGCGGCCCTGCTCGTAGAGCCCGAAGGTGAGCGGCTCGAAGTCCTGCTCGCGCACGGGCTGGCCGGTCATCATGGCGACGGCGTCGATCTGCATCGCCAACCCCGCCGCCCAGATGGCGAGGAACGATTGCGTGATGGCGCCCATGTCGATCGACGGCGCCGCCTCCTCCACCGTATGACCGAGCTCGGCGCACAGCGTGGCGGTCGCCTCGATCGCGGCGACGCATTCGGGGTGCAGCGCGGCGCCGTTGGTGCTGCGGGTCGAAAACGCGATGCGCAGGCGGCCGGGCGCGGCGCCGACCTCGGCGAGGAACGGCCGCGCCGGCGCCGGCACGCCGTAGGGATCGCCGGGCTCGGGACCGTGCGTGGCGTCGAGCACCGCCGCGCTGTCGCGCACCGTGCGGGTGACGACGTGCTCGGCGATCAGGCCGCTCATGATGTCGCCCAGCATCGGCCCGAGCGGGTTGCGGGCGCGGCTCGGCTTGAGGCCGACCAGACCGCAGCACGCGGCCGGGATGCGGATCGAGCCGCCGCCGTCGTTGGCATGCGCCAGCGGCACGATGCCCGCGGCCACCGCCGCGGCGGAGCCGCCGCTCGAGCCGCCGGTCGAGTGCGCCGGGTTCCAGGGATTGCGGCAGGGACCGTACAGAGCGGACTCGGTGGTCGGCAGCAGGCCGAACTCCGGCACGTTGGTCTTGCCGAGCGCGATCAGGCCGGCGGCCTTGTAGCGCGCCACCAGGGTGTCGTCGGCCGTCGCCGGCGGCAGGCCTTTCATGAAGCGCGACCCGCTCAGCGTCGGCACGCCTTCGCTGTTGCCGAGGATGTCCTTGAGCAGAAACGGCACGCCGTGGAAGGCGCCGCTGCCGCGCACCGCCCGCGCCGCACTGCGCGCAGCCTCGAACATCGGATAGATGACGGCGTTCAGCCGCGCATTGTGCTTCTCAATGCGCGCGATGGCCGCCTCGACCAGCTCGGCCGGCGTCACGTCGCCCTTGGCAACCAGCGCCGCCAACCCCACCCCGTCGTACTGCGCGTACTCCTTGAACCCCATCGAACCCCCCTTGTGCGGCGCGCCGGACGGCGCCGCGAGGGCGCGACACTAGGTCGTGCCCTCGATCGAAGGCAACCTCGGGAGGGGATCCAAAGCCGCCGCTATGGCGTATTGTATGAACATGGAGCCCTTCGACCTCTCCCACCTGAGCCGGTCGCGCGCCATCGACGCCGCGGGCATCGCCTGGGACGACGTCCCCAAGCACCCGCTGCCCGCCGACGCCGTGCGCACCCTGCGCTACATGCAGGACATCGAAACCCACACGGTGATCTACCTGCGCGAGATGCTGTCGACGCGCGCGATCGACGACCCCGAGGCGGTCGATTTCCTCGCCTGCTGGGTCTACGAGGAGATCGGCCACGGCCGCGTCCTGGCGCATTTCCTCGACCGCGCGGGCGCGCCGGTCCTGCCGCGGCCGCGCTCGCGCCGCGGCTTCGCCGAACGCTTCCAGGCCGCCGGCATCACCGCGGTCGCCGCGCTGTGGCGCGACTTCATCGCCGTCCATATGACCTGGGGCGCGATCAACGAGATCACCGCGCTCACCGCCTACCGGCGGCTCGGCGAACGGGCCGGACATCCGCTGCTGAGCGAGCTGTTGACCCGCATCGCACGTGACGAATCGCGCCACTTCGCCTTCTACTACGAGCAGGCGGCGCGGCGCCTGGCCGCCTCGGCGACGACGCGGCGGGTGACGCGCGCCCTGGTCGACCGCTTCTGGGCGCCGGTCGGCACCAACGTCCAACCGCCTGCCGAGACCCGCTTCATGGCCGCCTATCTGTTCGACGGGCCCGAGGGCCGCGAGGCGGCGCGCACCATCGACCGCACCATCCGGCGCCTGCCGGGCTTCGACGGCGTCGGGCTGATCGAGGCCTGGGTGGCGCGCCATGCGTCGGCGGCGTCAGCGGTGGCCGACCGGTCGCACGCAACCTGCGAGCCTAGCTTTGCCCAGAAAAGAAGGGGGCGAACCGCGGATTGCGCAGATACGAACCGATGACACGCAGTCTCTGAGGGGTCCCTCCGCGAAATCCGTCAATCCGCGCAATCCGTGGTCGGCTTTGTCTCCTTTTTTGGCAAAGCCCGCCATCTGGCCACCTGAGCCGCGGCGGGCGCGCCGCCGGCGCGCCCCTACATCTCCCAGCCGACGACCTGGTCGGGGTCGTAGCAGCAGAACGCGCCGGTGCGGATGGAGTTGAAGAGGTGGCGCCAGAGCGGCTCGTCGTGGCGGCGGATGGCGCGCAGCGCGGCGGTGATGCAGTTGCGCACGTTGACCCGGGCGCGCTCCTGGAACGACGACGTGCCGCGCGCGCCGCGCCGGCCGGTGGCGGCGCTGAGCTGCGCGGCGAGCATGTCGATCTCGGCCTGTGCGCGCGTCAGCCGGCCGACGTCGTTGTCGTGCAGCGCCACCGCCTCCTCGGCGATCAGCTCCTGCCAGCGGGCGCGGTAGTCGTCGCGCGCGCGGCGGTCGAGCGGCGCACCGGCGTCGCTGGTGCCGACCGTGCGCAGCCCGTGCTCGCTCGCCTCCTCGCCGCTCAGGCGCGCCTCGGCGGCGCTGCCCTGGCCGATCAGATCGACGACGTAGATCTGCTGGTGCGGATGGCGCAGCAGCTCGGCCAGGTAGTGGAACCCGCGCATGGTGCGCAGGCGGGCGACGCGCCCCTCCCAGGCCAGCGTCCAGTAGTCGCCCTCGCAGCGAAAGGCGTAGCGCCGCGGCGGGCGCGCCGCCAGGGCGCCGTCGACATCGGGCGCCGCGCCCGGCAGGCGCACGACGTGCAAGCCGGCGATCAGCTCGGCCAGCAGGTGCTCAGCCTTGACCTCGTCGCCAGGGGTGGCGCGCGCCAGCAGCAGGCGCAGGTAGGCGAACTGCGTGCGCCGCGCCTGCATCACCGCGCCGCTCGCCGCGCTGGCGCGCAACGCGTCCTCGAAGTGCGCCGCGGCGGCATCCCAGCGCGCCAGCGTCATCGCCAACAAGCCGAGGTAGTGGCCGGCGTCGCCGGACCAGAAGCCGGCGGCGCCGGTGGCGACGAAGTCGGTCAGCCGGCGGTAGAGGGCGTCGGCCCCGATCGCATCGCCGGTGTCGACGCAGCGCTCGCACAGCCGCCACGTCTCGCCCAGGCGGTGCACCTCGTCGGGCAGCTCGGCAAAGGTGTGCGAGGCGAGAAACTCGTGTGCCCGGCGCTCGTCGTCGCGCTCGCCCTGCCGCGGGCACGCGCCGTCCGCCGACGTCGCGATCTTCTGGTCCGCCGATTCCATCGTACCTCCCGCGTCCCGCCCCGGTTCGGATCTCGTCAGCTAGCCGACCATCGTCGAATGGGGCAATGGCCCGGTGCCATGCATGTGTGGGAGCGCCATCGGCGCTGTCTGCGCCGGCACGCGACGCGCGTGGGTGCCGCGGGCTGACTGTTGCGCAGGGGTCCGCCGCGCCTCAGCGCAGGCGCAGCAGCAGGCCGTGCAGATACTCGCCTTCGGGGTGGGCGAGGGCGAGCGGATGGTCGGGGCCGGGGCCGAGGTGAGCGAGGAGCTGGACCGATCGGCCGACGTCGGCCGCGGCGCCGCAGACGATCTTGCGGAACAGCTCGGCATCGACGTGCTGCGAGCAGGTGAAGGTCATCATCAGCGCATCGGGCTCGGCTCGACGCATCGCCCACAGGTGGAGATCCTTGTAGGCGCGCGCGCCGCGCGCCTGATCCTTGCGCTGTTTGACCAGCGCCGGCGGGTCGAGCACCAGCAGGTCGAAGCGCTCGGCGCTCTCGCGCAGGTAGCGATTGACGTCGCGGTCGACGAAGGTCGCCCGCGCGGCCGGCAGCCCGTTGCGGGCCCAGTTCTGCGCCGCCTCGGCCAGGGCGCGCGCCGAGCTGTCGACGGCGACGACGTGCGCCGCGCCGCCGGCGCCGGCGTGGACGCTGAAGCCGCCGCTGTAGGCGAACGCGTCGAGCACGCGCCGCCCGGCGGCCAGCCCGCGCAGGCGGGCGCGGTTCTCGCGCTGATCGCAGAAGTGGCCGGTTTTCTGCCCGCCGCCGGGGGCGACGCCGAAGTGCAGGCCGTTCTCCCGCACGACCACGGCTCCCGGCGCCTCACCGCACAGCGTCGCGGCAACGGGGGCCAGCCCTTCCGCGCGCCGCACCGCGCCGTCGCTGCGCTCGACCACGGCGCGCGGCGACAGGGTCACCTGCAGCGCCGCCAGCAGCGCCGGTTTGAGGCGCTCGGCCCCGGCGGTCAGCGACTGCAGGACGAGTACGTCGTCGTAGCGATCGACCAACACGCCCGGCAGCTCGTCGCCCTCGCCGTTGAGCAGCCGATAGGCGGTGGAGTCGGCACCGACCACCTGGCGGCGCAGCGCCAGCGCGGCGGCGACGCGGCGGGCGATGAAGGCATCGTCGATCGGCTCGTCGACGCGCGTCAGCAGGCGGACGGCGATGGTGCACCGCGGGTTGGCGTAGCCCACGCCGAGCAGTGCACCGTCCGCCGCACAGACGCGCACGATGCTGCCTGGCGCGAGGTCGGGGTCGAGATCGCGGATGGCGCCGGAGAAGATCCACGGATGCCCCAGGCGCACCGGGCGATCCTTGCCGGAGCGCAGGTGGATGGTGACCGGCGGCCCGCCGTCGAGCTCGCTCATTCAGCGCTCCTGCCGACCGCCTGCAAGGTGGGCGGACGCCCTTCGACAAGCTCAGGGCGAACGGAATAGGGCCGTTCGTGCTGAGCGTGTCGAAGCACGCGCCCTGAGCACCGCCAGAAGTCTGGGTGCCTCTCGCAAAGGGGCAACGACGTCACCAACGATCCCGTTCGTGCTGAGCTTGTCGAAGCACGCGCCCTGAGCACCGCCAGAGTCTGGGTGCCTCGAGTCGCCTGCGACCAAAGCGGCGCGTTCGCCTCACGCGGTCCGCTTCCAGACCCCGCTGCGGCCGCCGCGTTTCTCGAGCAGGCCGAGGTCGGTGATCACCATGCCGCGGTCGACGGCCTTGCACATGTCGTAGACGGTCAGCGCCGCGGCGCTGGCGGCGGTGAGCGCCTCCATCTCGACGCCGGTCTTGGCGGTGACCTTCACGGTCGCGGTGATCTGCAGGCGGCCGGCGCTGCGCGGGGTGAACTCGATCGTCGCCTTGTCGATCGGCAGCGGATGGCAGAGCGGGATCAGGTCGGCGGTGCGCTTGGCGGCCATGATGCCGGCGACGCGCGCCACGGCAAGCACCTCGCCCTTGCCGATCTTACCGCTGCGGATCAGCCGCAGGGTGGCGGGCTGCATGTGCAGGGTGGCGCCGGCGACGGCGACGCGCTCGGTGACCGCCTTGGCACCGACATCGACCATCTGCGCCCGACCCTGCGCGTCGAGATGCGTCAGGCGCCGCCCACTCCCTGCCTTGCGATCGCGTGCTGCCGTCATTAGCCTCCCGTCATGTCTGAGCCCGCCAGCGCCGCCCACCGCCTCGTCATCCTCGGCTCCGGACCGGCCGGCCTCACCGCAGCCCTCTACGCCGGACGCGCCAACCTCGGCCCGATGGTGATCGAAGGATCACAGCCCGGCGGACAGCTTACCATAACCACCGAGGTAGAGAATTATCCCGGCTTCCCCGACGGTCTGCAGGGACCCGAGATGATGGAGCTGTTCCGCCGCCAGGCGGAGCGCTTCGGCGCCAAGATCATCTATGGCGATGTCACCAGCGTCGACCTGCGCCAGCGACCGTTTCACCTCCAGGTCGGCAAGCACACGCACAGCGCCGAGGCCCTGATCATCGCCACCGGCGCCTCGGCCAAGCTCCTCGGCATCGCGTCCGAGAAACGCCTGATGGGCTACGGCGTGTCGGCCTGCGCCACCTGCGACGGCTTCTTCTTCAAGGACAAGGAGGTCGTCGTGGTGGGCGGCGGCGACACGGCGATGGAAGAGGCGCTCTTCCTGACCAAGTTCGCCAGCCGGGTGCACGTCGTCCACCGCCGCGCTCACCTGCGCGCCTCGAAGATCATGGCCGACCGAGCCCAGCGCCAGCCCAAGATCGAGTTCATCTGGAACGCCGCGATCGCCGAGATCCATGGCGACGAAAAGGGCGCCGGGGTCACCAGCGTGACCCTCGAAGATACCCGCACCGGCGAGCGGCACCCGCTGGCCGCCGACGGCGTCTTCATCGCCATCGGCCACCAGCCCAACACGGGGCTGTTCAAGGACCAGCTGACGCTCGACGAGAACGGCTACATCGTCACCGAACCGCGCAGCACCTATACCAACGTCGCCGGCGTCTTCGCCTGCGGCGACGTGCAGGATCACGTCTACCGCCAGGCCGTCACCGCCGCCGGCACCGGCTGCATGGCGGCGATCGATGCCGAGCGCTGGCTCGAAGCGCAGACCGCGGAGGGCTAAAGGCTGCGGACCGAGGATGAACTCGCCCGACGACGTCTCCGGTCAGTCCTCAGTCCACTCAGTTTGAGCAGCTCAACAGATCCGGGTCGAGACAGCTCGGATAGGTCGTCGCCCCATTGATCGTCACCATACCGTTGCTGTACAGCACGTCGTTGGTCACTCCACCGCGGCTGGCGGTGACCTGACCGCTGCTGGGGCATAGCTGACCCGAGGCGACGGCGACCGGTACCAGGGTCTGCAGGGCGACGGTGCCGCCGAAGCAGGTCGAGGTCATGTTGCCGCTCATCTTGGACTGGACCGGGTTCACGTTGGCGTTCTGCTCCAAGATGAAGTTGGCGAACGTCACGGCGAACTGATCGCCGCCCTCGACCAACCCCTGCAGCGAGGCCGAGGCCTCGAGCAGCGCCTCGGCCATCGGCTGGAAGGTCGCGTTGCCGTTGAACGTCAGCTTGTACGCCACCGGCACGCAGTCGGCGTTGAAGGTGATCATGTTCATCAGCATGGTGGTGTTCTGGAAGGTCACGCCGATGCCGGACCCGTCGGGCAGCGCCGAGACCAGCGATCCATTGAGGGTGAAGTTCAGTGAGGTCACCAGACAGCTGCCACCCGGCGCCAGGGTGAAGCTGCCACCGAGGTCGGCGCCAACGCTGAGCAGCAAGTCGGCCTGCGCGTTGCGAAAGCGGACGCTCAGGTCGCTGGTGTCAAAGGCAGCGCCGAGGAACACCGGCGAACAACTGTTGAGGAAGAAGGGAGTGGAATCGAGCACGATAGTGCCGTCGAACTCGGCAGTGCCGCCGGCCGGCCCGTTGGCGATGCAGCTGGTGGCGCCGAGCTCGAGGTGAATCGTCTTGGACCCACCCGAGCCCATCTCACTGCAGAGCTGCGAGGTGGTGCCGCTGATCGGGCAGGCGTCGACATCCAGACCCGCCGTCGTCCCGTCCGCATTCTGCACCGACGCGCCGCCCCCGCTTCCGGTCACGGCGGTCACGACCGCGCCGACCACCGCCGGCATGCTGCCGAGGCCGGTGGCGACGATCGCCGCGCGACCCGCGATGGCGTCGCCGGGTGGCGGCCCGGCGAGGGTGGCGGTCGGCGTCGGCGCCGCGGTCGAGGTGATGGTCGGCGTGCCGGTCGGCTCGAGCGACGGCGTTGCGCTGGACGTCGCCGTCGCAGTCGCCGCCGGTTGGGATGGCGTTGCACTGGCGGTCGACGTGGCGGTCGCCGCCACCTCGGTCGGCGTGGCGCTCGACGTGGGTGTCACCGGCGGCAGCAGCGTCGTCGCCGTGGCCGTCGCGCTCGACGTCGGCTGCAGGGTGTGCGTGGCCGTGCTCTGCGGCGTCGCGGTGGCGGTCGCACTGGGCACCACCGGCGTGCCGGTACTGGTCGCGGTCGATGTGCTGGTCGGCGTCGACGCGAGCGGCGTTGAGGCCGTGTCCGTCGGCGTCGCGGTCGCCGGGCATCCGCCGAGCGCGTTGTTCACGCCGGAGATGAGCTGCGTGATGGTCACCCTGCCCGACTGGTTGGCGAAGGCTTCACACGCCGTCACCGGTTGGCTGCCGAGGGCGATGTTGACCCCGAGGATCAGATCGCTGATCGAGACGCGGCCGTCGCCGGTGCAGTCGCCGACGCACTGGGCGCTGGCCGCACGCGGCACGAGGAGCAGCGCGGCGAGCAGCAGAACGCGACCCGGGTTGCGAAGCGACCAGGCAAACGCAGTCGACAAGGGCATGGCGCCTTCCGTAGCGTGATGCAGCAGAGTACACGCCACCTAGATCAAAATGACAGGCGCCGTCAAAGGCAATCACAAAAACCCCAGCCCCACGCCACTTCGCGGTTGACAGCCGACCGACCGATCGGTAGGGTTCACCCGATCGGTCGGTCGGTATGCCCGCAGTCGCACATGAGCTCTCGCCGCGCGAGAAGATCCTGGAAGCCGCCGAGGCGCTGTTCGCGCGGCGCGGCTTCTCCGGCGTCGGCCTGAGCGAGATCGCCGAGGTGGTGGGGGTGAGCAAGTCGTCGCTCTTCCACCACTTCGCCACCAAGGCCCAGCTGCACGCGGCGGTGGTCGAGCGCATCCTGGCCGAGATCGAGGCGGCGCTGGTGCGCACCCTGGCGGCCGGCGGCACGCCGATCGAGCGGCTCGACCGCTGGATCGACACCCTGATCGACCTGCTCGGTGAACAGCCGGCGCATGCGCGGCTGTTGATGCGCTCGATGTTCGAGGACGACGAGTTGAGCGGCACCCTCGACGAGGAGCGCGCCGCCAACCAGACGCTGGCGCGCATCATCGAGAGCGCCAGCCACCTGCTGCGCGAGGGCATGGCGCAGGGCCAGCTGCGCGTCGCCAGCATTCCCCATCTCCTGCAGAGTTTGATCGGCATGTTGATCTACCACTTTGCCTCGGGTGACTTCGGCGCCGAGATGCTCGGCCGCCCGGTGTTCGCACCGGCGGAAGTGCGGCGCCGCAAAGACGAGGTGAAAGCGCTCATCCATCACGGACTCGTGACGCCGGCGGCGTCGCGCAAGGGGGCTTGAGGTATGGCTACGATCGAGAAGATCCTCACCGACCACCGCCGGCAGTTCGGCGATTTCCACGCCGTCGATTTCGTCGACGAGTCACACGTCGCCGGCCTGCGCGCCCAGATCGACGTCGACGTCCCGCTCGACCTGAAGTGGACCTGGGAATACGGCAGCGAGGTCGAGGAGCTGCGCAACCTCTACGAGCGCGGCAAGAAGGGCCAGTGGAACGCCGAGTCCGACATCCACTGGGACATGCCGTTCCCGCGCGACGAGTGGTTCCTGCCGCGCGTCGGCGCCATGCTGCTGCCCTCGGTGCTGACCGAGATGGGCGCCGACGAGGCGACCTGCAAGGAAGCGGCGTGGGACGAGTTCGCCCACATGCTCTCGCAGCTTCTGCACGGCGAGCAGGCGGCGATGCAGCTCTGCGGTCAGCTGACCAACGCCTGCCCGACGATGGACGCCAAGTTCTACGCCGGCTCGCAGGTGATCGACGAGGTGCGCCACACCGAGGTGCTGGCGAAGTTTCTGCAGCGCAAGATGGGCACCCTCTATCCGATCGATCCGACCCTCAAGGTGCTGCTCGACATGCTGCTCGCCGCGCCCACCTGGAAGACCAAGACGCTCGGCATGCAGTGCCTGTTCGAGGGCATGGCGGTCGGCATCTTCGACCAGGTCGCCAAGGGCACGACCAACCCGCTGCTGCGCGACATCATTCGCCGCGTGCAGATCGACGAGTCGCGCCACGCCGCCTTCGGCATCCTGTCGATGCGCCAGGTGGTCAAGGACGCGACGCCCGAAGAGATGATCGAGATGGAGGACTTCGCCTTCTCGATCCTCGAGTGTCTGAACGCCAACCAGCAGTTCGACATGCTGCGCGTGCTCGGCCCCAAGTACGGCCTCGATCCGGAGAACGTCGTGCAGATGGTGCTCGGCATGCCGGAATGGCCGAAGATCAACAGCGAGATCTTCATGCACACCGTGGTGCCGAACCTGAAGCGCCTCGGCCTGATCACCGAGCGCACCGAAGGCGACTGGCGCAAGCTCGGCATGATGCACGGCGATCGCTTCGAGCCGATCATTCCGCAGTGACCGCTGCGCGCCCTCCAGTCGCCCGCTTGCAGGCCCGGATAGCGCCGGCACCGGCCACGGCCTACGCTGCGGGCTGACGGAGGGCGCTGCATGGATGCGTATCACGAAGGGCGATGCCGGGAATGCGGCACGCGCGTCACCACCGACCGCGACGATCACATGCACCGGCGCAATGACCACTGGTGCGGGCCGATCGAGACCGAGTATCCGAACTCTGCGTCGGACACACCCTTCGGCGACGCCTGGATGGTGCCGAAGGCGATCTCGTAGGGGCGCGCCGATGATGGCGCGCCCGTAGCCGCCCACCGGGCGGCCCCTACGCCGTGCGCATCGGGACGCCGCGCGCGGTCAGGAACGCCTTGCACTCCTGCACGCTGTGCTCGCGGTAGTGGAAGATCGATGCCGCCAGCGCCGCCGTCGCACCGCCGGCGGTGAGCCCCTCGTAGATGTGCTCGAGCGTGCCGACGCCACCCGAGGCGATGACCGGCACGCGCACGGCGTCGACGATCGCCCGCGTCAGCTCGATGTCATACCCGGCCTTGGTGCCGTCGCGGTCCATGCTGGTCAACAGGATCTCGCCGGCGCCGAAGCCTTCCATGCGCCGCGCCCACTCGACCGCGTCGAGCCCCGTCGGTGTGCGGCCGCCATGGATGAAGACCTCCCATGCCGCACCCGGCAGCGCAGTGTCGCGCCGCTTCGCATCGATCGCCACGACGATGCACTGGCTGCCGAAGCGCTCGCAGGCGGCGCGGACGAAGTCGGGGTTCTGCACCGCGGCGGTGTTGATCGACACCTTGTCGGCGCCGGCGATCAGCAGATCGCGGATGTCGCGCAGCTCGCGCACGCCGCCGCCGACGGTGAGCGGCATGAAGACCGTGTCGGCGGTGCGCTCGACGACGTCGAAGATGATCCGCCGGCGCTCGTGCGAGGCGGTGATGTCGAGGAAGGTCAGCTCGTCGGCCCCCTCCGCATCGTAGCGCTGCGCCACCTCGACCGGATCGCCAGCGTCGCGCAGGCCGACGAAGTTGACGCCCTTGACGACGCGGCCGTCCTTGACGTCGAGGCAGGGGATGATGCGCTTGGTGAGCATGAAGCGGCTTATGGCTTATGGCTTATGGCTTATGGCCGGAGGCAGGTGGCTCCGCAGTCGGGGTTCTTGCCATAAGCCAAGTGCCATAGGCTATAGGCCGTCCCCGAGGCGGATCGCATCTTCCAGCCGCACCGCGCCCGTATAGAGCGCGCGGCCGACGATGACGCCGCTGACGCCCGCCGGCTCGCAGGGCAGCAGAGCTTCGATATCGGCGAGCGATCCGACGCCGCCCGAGGCGATCACCGGGATGCTGATCGCCTCCGCCAGGGCGCGGGTGGCCGCGATGTTGACGCCCTGCTGGGTGCCGTCGCGCTCGATGTCGGTGTAGATGATGCACGCCACGCCGGCGCCTTCGAGGTGCCGCGCCAGCTCGATCGCCGTGACGGCGCTGGTCTCGAGCCATCCCTTGACCGCCACCTGCCCGGCGCGCGCGTCGATGCCGACCGCGACGCGGCCCGGAAAGCGCCGGCACGCGTCGATGACCATCGCCGGCTGCTCGAGCGCGGCGGTGCCGAAGATGACCCGATCCGCGCCGGTCGCGAGCAGCGCGCCGGCGCGGTCGATACTGCGGATGCCGCCGCCGACCTCGATCGGGATGGGCAACGCGGCACACAGCGCCGCGATCGCCTCGCTGTTGACCGGCGCCCCACTCACCGCGCCGTCGAGATCCACCACGTGCAGATAGCGCGCCCCCGCCGCGACCCAGCGCCGCCCCATGGCCACCGGGTCGTCGCCGTAGACGGTTTCCGCCTGCAGATCGCCGCGCAACAGGCGGACGCACTTGCCGTTCTTCAGATCGATGGCAGGCAGAATCAGCATGGGCGTATCGTATCGCCGCCGGGCGCGCGGCTGGTCAGGACAGGGCGTCGATCACGCGGCGGCGTTGGCGACGAGGGCGCCGAAGTTGCGCAGCATCGACAGGCCGGTGCGCTGGCTCTTCTCGGGGTGGAACTGGCAGGCGAAGAGGTTGTCGCGCGCGATCGAGGAAACGAACTCGCCGCCGTAGTCGGTGGTGGTGGCAATCAGCGCCGGGTCGGCGGGCTCGACGTGGAACGAGTGGACAAAGTAGACGAACGCGCCGTCGTCGACCCCCGCCAACGCGGCTGGCGACTGGTGGCGCTCCACCTGATTCCAACCCATGTGCGGAATGCGGAAGTCCGGGTCGTTGCGGTCCCTGAAGCGCACGCAGCGCCCGGGCAGCAACCCCAGCCCCTGCACCGGTCCGAACTCCTCGCTCTCCTCGAAGAGCAACTGCATACCGAGGCAGATGCCGAGAAACGGCGTGCCGCGCTCGACCACGCGCCGGATCGGATCGACCAACTCGTAGGCGCGCAGATTCTCCATGCACGCCCCGAACGCCCCGACCCCCGGCAACACCACCCCGTCCGCCGCCGCGATGACATCGATGTCGCGCGTAATCTCGGCCTCGACCCCGACCTGCTCGAAGCCCTTGTAGACGCTGCGCAAGTTGCCCATGCCGTAGTCGATGATGGCGATGGTTGGCATCTGCGCGGCGCGCGTCAGAGCGCTCCCTTGGTCGAGAGGACGCCTTCCACGCGCGCATCGATCTGCGTCGCGTTGTCCATCGCGCGCGCCAAGGCCTTGAAGGTGGCTTCGATGATGTGGTGCGCGTTGCGGCCGCGCACCATGTCGATGTGCAGGTTCATACCGAGCTGGTTGACCAGCGCGAGGAGGAAGTCGTGCACCAGCTCGGTGTCGAATTGTCCGACGCGGGCCTGGCCGAGCTTCACCTCATAGACGAAGAACGGGCGGCCGCTGAGGTCGACGGTGATGCGCACCAGCGCTTCGTCGAGCGGGCAGGCCGCCTCGCCGAAGCGGCGGATGCCCGCCTTGTCGCCGAGCGCATCCTTGAAGGCCTGGCCGAGCGCCAGGCCGACGTCCTCGACGGTGTGGTGCTGGTCGACGTCCAGATCGCCGCGCGCCTGCACGGTGAGATCGAAGAACCCGTGCCGCGCAAAGGCATCGAGCATGTGGTCGAGAAACGGCACGCCGGTGTCGATCGCGCTCCGGCCGCTGCCGTCGACGCCCAGCTCGACGCTGATGTCGGTCTCCTTGGT
>JBOHWA010001037.1:0-11698 GCA_050735855.1 Binatia bacterium | reverse complement strand
GCTGGCTGGGGTCGAGACGCGGCCGGCGGCGCCCGCCGCCGCGGCGGGCGTGGTCGGTTCGCTGCTGGCGCTCGCCGTGATCAAGCACCTGCTCGGGCTCGGCGCTGCGAGCCAGCCGCGCTGGCTGCTGTTCGACGCTGCGGCGTCGACCCTGGAGCCGCAAGCGTATGTGCGGGTTCCCGGCTGTCCCGTCTGCGCCGCGATCTGACCGCGGCGTGCAGCGGCCGCGAACCGCCTCAGCGCGGCGGGGTGAGCGCGATCGAGACACCGAAGACGCGCTCGAGCAGCAGGTACGCGACCAGTACCGAAGTCAGCAGGGCGCCCAGCGACGCGAGCGCGATGCCGCCGGCGACGGCCAGCGCGAGCAGCGCGCCGAGGGCCACGGCCGGCGCCATCCAGGGCGGCAGCGCCCCGAGCGGTTCCCAGAACCCGATGACGCGGCGCAGCTCTGCCCACTGATCGCCGACATCGCGCCACACGCGCGCCACCAGGTCGTCGATCACTGGATCTCCGCCGCGGCCGGCACGGCGACGGTCGAGGCCGGCGGTATGGTGCGCGCACCGATGGCGATGATCAGCACGCCGCCCTGATAGCTCGGGCCGCCGACCAGGAAGGTGCCACGATTCTTGAGCGACAGCACGGTGTTGACCAGTGGCCGACTGCCCTGGATCAACATGACGTTGAGCGACACGCGGTCGTTCTTGATGCCGCGCGGGATGATGACCAGGGAGCGGCCGCCGGGGAGCAGGAACTGCTCCTCGCGGCGCCAGCCGACCTTGCGCTGCTCGCCCTGGATCAGCCGGTAGGACGAATACGGAAAGAGCCGATAGAAGGCTTTGTTGAGCGGCCCGAGGGTCGGATCGACCGGGTCGTCGGCGTTGCTCGCCAGCACCGTGTCGATGCGCACTTCGACGCCATCATCGGGGGTGGTCTCGGGCGCGTCGTCCGCCCAAGCGGCCCCGTGCAGGGCGAAGAGCGCAGACAGGATGAGGAGCGAGACCGGTGCGGAGGCGCCGGTCACTCGGACCCTTCCCATTGTTCCGCCGCATGGTCGCCGGCGGCCGCGTTGTCGTCCATGATCCACAACAGGGTGGTGTTGGTTTCCGAGTCGGTGACCAGGGCCACCGACTCGACGCTGCTCTGCACCGAGTCGAGCACCGCCGTGTTGTCGATCACCTGCTGAACGCGGGTCAGCTCTTTCTCGGCCGCCGAGGGATCGTACTGCCAGACCGCCAGGGCCAGCAGCGCCGCCACGGCGCCCACGGCAAAGGCGGGGCCGCGCACCGGCCAGGCGAGATCGAGCTCGCCCCACCAGGTGCGCAGGCGCTCCAGCATCGACGGCGTCGGCGCCACCAGGCGCGGGGCGACCCCGGCCCAGATCTGGCTCAGGTCGACTTCGTCGACCAGTGCCGAGACGTGCGCCGTGATGCGCTCCTGCAGGTGCTCGAGCTGGCGCAGCTCGCCCTCGCACTCCCCGCAGCGGGTGCTGTGCAGGGCGACGGCGCGCATCTGGCGCGCCTCGAGCTCCCCATCAAAGAACAGCGGCAGCAGCGGGCGGGTTTCGCGGCAGTTCATCGGGGCACTCCGCGCGTGGACTCGCGCAGCCGCGCCGTGGGCTGGATATCCCACTGGCTGCAACCATCACCCGGCACCGTCCCGACGCCTGCGCGCTTCACAGGAGATCCCGTAACTTGTCCTGGAGTTTCTTTCGCGCGTAGTGCAGACGGCTCATGACCGTGCCCTTGGAGCACTGCATGACTCGGCTGATGTCGTCGTAGGAGAGTCCTTCGACTTCGCGTAAAAGTATGACGGCTTTGTGATCGGGGGTCAACTCGTCGATCGCTTGCTGCATGCGCTCGCCGATCTCGCGCGAGCGGGTCTGCTGGTAGGGGTCGGCCAGTCGCTGTTCGGGCAGGGCGGCTTCGATGTCCTCGCCCCCGCCGGGCCGATCGGCCAGCGCCACCGTCCCGTGGCGCCGGTCGCGGCGGCGGAAGTCGATGCCCAGATTTACAGCGATGCGATACAACCATGTGTAGAAGCTCGACTCACCTTTGAAACGATCCAGATTCTCGTAGGCTTTGACAAACGTTTCCTGGGTCAATTCGAGCGCGTCGTCGCGATTGTGCACCATGCCCATCGCGACCGACAGGATCTTGCGTTGATAGCGCTCGACCAGCTCGCGAAAGGCCTCCTTGTCCCCGTGGCGGCTCTCGCGAACAAGCTCGCGGTCACTACGCTCCACTGGGAAATCCTAGCGCCATAGACGGGAGCCCGGTGGGCTTATTCAGGCACGGGCGCACTTTAGTGGGCCTCCGCCCAGGTGCGGCCGACGCCGAGGTCGACGCGCAGGGGCACGGCGAGCGCCATCACCCCCTCCATCTCCTCCCGCACCGCGGCGCAGGCGTCCTCGCGCCCCTCGTTGCGGACCTCGAGCAGCAGTTCGTCGTGCACCTGTAGGACCATGCCGCCGGGCAGCCCGGCGGCGGCGAAGCGGCGCTCGACCCCGATCATGGCCAGCTTGATCAGGTCGGCGGCGGAGCCCTGGATGGGGGTGTTGGTGGCGACGCGCTCGGCGGCCTGGGCGACGCCGCGCTCGCGGCTGCGCAGCTCGGGGACCGGACGCCGGCGGCCGAGGATGGTGGTCACGAAGCCACACTCGCGCGCGTCGGCGACCACCTGCTCCATATACTGCCGCACCCCGGCATAGCGGGCGAAGTAGTTGGCGATGTAGCCCTGCGCGTCGGCTTGCGAGATGCCCAACTCATGCGCCAGGCGCTGCGGCCCCATGCCGTAGAGGATGCCGAAGTTGATCACCTTGGCGGCGCGGCGCATGTCGGAGGTCACCGTGCCCGGCAGGACGCCGAAGACCTCGGCCGCCGTGCGGGCATGGATGTCCTGGCCGGAATGGAAGGCGTCGATCAGCGCCCGGTCGCCCGACAGGTGGGCGAGCACGCGCAGCTCGATCTGCGAGTAGTCGGCGGCGATCAGCACCGCGCCGTCGGCGGCGACGAAGGCGTCGCGGATGCGTCGCCCTTCCTCGCCGCGCACCGGGATGTTCTGCAGGTTCGGCTCGCTCGAGCTCAGCCGGCCGGTCGCCGCGCCGGTTTGATTGAGGCTGGTGTGCAGCCGCCCGGTGAGCGGGTTGACCGCCGCCGGCAGGGTGTCGACGTAGGTCGACTTGAGCTTGGACAGGGCGCGGTAGTCGAGGATCTTGGCCGGCAGCGGGTGGTCCTTGGCCAGGCGGGTGAGCACGTCGACGTCGGTCGACAGGCCGGTCTTGCCGCGCCGCACGCCGCGGGTCGAGAGGCCCAGCCGCTCGAAGAGGACCTCGCGCAGCTGCGGCGGCGAGTTGATGTTGAACTCGCTGCCGGCCAGGGCGTGGATCTCCGCCATCAGCACGTCCATGCGGCCGCTGAACTCGACGCTCAGGCGCTGCAGCGCGGCGACGTCGACCCGCATGCCGCGCCGCTCGATGTTGGCCAGCACGCGCAGCAGCGGCATCTCGACCTCGTCGAAGAGGCGCGTCAACTCGCTCGCCGCGAGCTGCGCGCGCAGGTGCGCCGCCAGCGGCTGCAGCAGGCTGACCCCTGCGGCGGCGCCCTGCGGGCCATCGCGAAACGGCGCCGGGCGCGTGCCGAGGAGGGCCACGGCGAGCTGCTCGAGCGGTTCGCCGGGGCCGGCGTCGAGCAGCGCGGCGGCGACCATCACGTCGAAGAGGCGGCCGCCGACCGCCACGCCCCCCGCCGACAGGCAGAGCAGATCGCGCTTGAGGTCGTGGCCGACGATCTCGAACGCCGGCGTCGCGAGGGCGGCGGTGGCTGCCGCGGCGAGGTCCGGGTTGGCGAGCGACAGGCGCGCCGGCGGGGCGTCGAGCGCCGCCAGCACCAGCTCGCCGGCGGGCGTCGTCGTCGTCGGCCCGTCCGCCCCGACCGCCGTCAGCGCCAGCCAGCCACCGGCACGGGCGCGGGCGAAGTGCTGTTCGGCCTGGACGACGGTCTCGAGCAGCGCGGCCTCGACCGTCAGTGCCGGCGCCTCGACGGTCACCTGGCGCAGCAGCGTCTGGAAGCCGAGCTCGTCGAAGACCGCCTGCACGGCGGCCTGGTCGGGCCCGATGACGCTCAGGTCCTCGAGCCGGCAGGTGAGCGGCACGTCGCGCCGCACGCTGGCCAACTCGCGGCTGAGCCGCGCCGCCGCCGCCCCTTCGCGCAGGCGCTCGGCCACCTGGCGGGCGCCGCGCAACGTCATCTGGGCGACCTCGTCGAGCCGGCTGAGCAGATTTTCGAGGTCGCCGAAGGCCTGGATCAGCGCCACCGCCGTCTTCTCGCCGATGCCCTTGACGCCGGGGATGTTGTCGATCGAGTCGCCCATCAGCGCCATCACGTCGACGACATGCTCCGGGCCGACGCCGAACTTCGCCTGCACCGCGGCGCGGTCGATGCGCCGATCGCGCATCGTGTCCCAGAGCTCGACGCCCGGGCCGACCAGCTGCATCAGATCCTTGTCGCCGGTGACCACCACACAGTCGAGCTCGCGCCCGGCGTGCTGGGCGACCAGGGTCGCGATCACATCGTCGGCCTCGACCCCGGGGACCAGCAGCATGTGCAGCCGCAGCGCCGCGACGACGCGATGGATCAGCGGGATCTGCGCCGCCAGATCGCCCGGCATCTCCGGCCGCTGCGCCTTGTAGTCGGCATACAGATCATCGCGAAACGTCCCGCCGGGAGCATCGAAGACGATCGTCGCGTAGTCCGGTTTCGCCTCGGCCAGCAGCTTGAGCAACATCGTCGTCACGCCGAAGACCGCGTTGGTGGGCAGACCGTTGGGCCCGGTGAGCGGCGGCAGGGCGAAAAAGGCGCGATAGATGTATGAGCTGCCGTCCACGAGGTAGAGGCGCGGGCGCTGGGCGGACATGGCAGACGGCGGACGCTAACAAATGCCCTCCGTTTCAGCAACGGATCGCGCCGGCAGCAGCTTGACTTCACCGGGGCTGCTGACTACACGCCTAGCGCCGCAACGGCCGAGAAGCCTGAACGTTGAATCTTCCGGACCATCTGACGTCAACGGTGCAGTCGTGATCGAGGTACGCAACCTGACCAAGCGGTACGGCGAGCTGGTCGCCGTCGATCAGGTGTCGTTCACCGCCCGCAAGGGCGAGATCGTCGGGTTCCTCGGCCCCAACGGGGCCGGCAAGACGACGACGATGCGCATCATCACCGGCTTTCTGCCCGCCACCTCCGGGACCGTCACGGTCGAAGGGTTCGACATCTTCAACGATGCGCACCAGGTGCGGAAGCGGATCGGCTACCTGCCGGAAAACCCGCCGCTCTACACCGACATGACGGTCACCTCCTATCTGGAGTTCGTCGGGCGCATCAAAGGCATCCCGCGTGCCGGCCTCGAGGACGCGGTGGACCGCGTGCTGCAGCGCTGCGGCCTGACCGAGGTCACCCGCCGCGTGCTCGGGCACCTGTCGAAGGGCTTCCGCCAGCGCGTCGGTCTGGCCCAGGCGCTGATCCACGACCCCAGCGTGCTGGTGCTCGACGAGCCGACGATCGGCCTCGATCCGCGCCAGATCCGCGAGATCCGCACCCTGGTGCGCGAGCTGGCCGGCGAGCGCACGGTGATCCTGTCGACCCACATTCTGCAGGAGGTGGCGCAGATCTGTCAGAAGGTGGTGATCATCAACCAGGGGCACGTCGTGGTCGAGGAACAGATCGACACGTTGACCCGCGACACGCCGCTCGAGGAGGTCTTCATGCGCTCCATCGGCGGCGAGGGCCGCCGCGCCGCAGCCGAGGAGACCCCGGCGTGAGAAACATCCTCGCCATCGCCGCCAAGGACATCCGGTCGCAGTTCGTCTCGCCGATCGCGTACGTCGTGCTCACCGGCTATCTGCTGCTCGCCGGCTGGTTCTTCTTCAACCTGCTGGCGCGCTTCAACCAGCTGCTCGATCTGTACACCAGCTTCCGCAATCCCGAGGCGATCGAGCAGCTCAATCTGAACGCGTTCGTCATCGCCCCGCTGCTGCACAACCTGTCGGTGATCCTGGTCATCCTGGTGCCGGTGATCACCATGCGCAGCTTCGCCGAAGAGAAGCGCAGCGGCACCTATGAGCTGCTCATGACGTCGCCGCTGACCATCACCGAGATCGTGCTCGGCAAGTTCGTCGGGGCCTTCGTCTTCATCCTGATCATGGTCGGGCTGACCGGGATCTACCCGCTCATCCTGGCGATGTTCGGCAACCCGGAGCTCGGCGTGATCCTGAGCGGCTATCTGGGCCTGCTGCTGCTCGCCACGGCGTTCGTCTCGGTCGGACTGCTGACCTCGTCGCTGACCGACAACCAGATCATCGCCGCGGTGGTCTGTATGGTCACCCTGCTGATGCTCTACGTCGTCTCCTGGCCCGCCGAGACGGCCGGCGAGACCATGGGCGCGGTGCTGAAGTACCTCTCCATCACCGAGCATTACGGCGAGATGGTGAAGGGCGTCATCGACAGCCGCGATCTGGTCTACTTCGGCAGCGTCATCCTGCTCGCCCTGTTCCTCACCCAGCGATCGGTCGAATCGCTGCGCTGGAGATAACCCGGTGCGCCACTCGAACGGCCTGATCGGCTTGATCGGCGTCATCTTCCTCGTCTTCGCCGGCGTGGCGTGGGCGCTGACCGGCGGCATCAACGGGATCGATGCCGCCTACATCGCGGTCCACCTCATCGGTGGCATCATCGCGATCATCGCCTACCTGAGCTCGGGCCTCGAGAACCTGCGCACCTTCCTCGGCGAGCGCTCGACCCGCTACGGCACCAGCGCCGTCGTCGCCTCGCTCATCTTCATCGCCATCCTCGGCATCGTGAATTTCCTCTCCTATCGGCACCACCACCGGTTCGACCTCACGTCGGCGAGCATCTTCAGTCTCTCGCCGCAGTCCGCCCAGGTGCTCGAGGGATTGACCCAGGATCTGCGCATGGAGGCCTTCGTCGAGGGCGGCATCGGCCCCGAGATCGCCGACCTGCTGCGCAACTACAGCGACGCGTCGCCGCGCGTCAGCGTCCGCCTGATCGACCCCGACCGCGAGCCCGAGCTGGTCGAGCGCTACGGCATCAAGGCCTACAACACCGTGCGCCTCACCTACGGCGAGGCCAACAGCCAGGTGACGCAGCCGAGCGAGGAGACGATCACCAACGCGCTGATCAAGCTGACGCGCGCCGCCCGGCAGACGATCTGTGTCATCGACGGACACGGCGAGGCCGATCTCGACGACCAGGAGAGCGCCCGCGGCCTGGCCCAGGCGAAGACGGCGCTCGAGAACGAGAACTACGAGGTCAAGAAGGTCCTGCTGGCGAGCCTCGAGCAGGTGCCGGCAGAGTGCAGTATCGTGCTGGTGGCGGGCCCGTCGCGCCCCTACCTGCCGCAGGAGCTGCCGCTGCTCGACGCCTACCTGAAGGGCGGCGGCCGCGCCCTCTTCCTGCTCGCCCCGCAACGCGCCGCGGAGTTCGCCGCGTTCCTCGAACCGTGGGGGGTGAAGCTCGGCAATGACATCGTCGTCGACCAGGTGGTGCGCATCTTCCAGGGCCCCTCGCTGGGTCTGGCGCCGCTGGTCGACACCTACGACGCCACGCACGAGATCAGCCGCACGCTGAAGGGCCGCACGATCTTCCCGATGACGCGCTCGGTCTCCGCCGACGCCGAGGGCAAGCAGGGGCTGACCGTCACCGAGCTGGTCAAGACCAGCCCGTCGAGTTGGGCCGAGACCGATCTGACCGCACTCTTCCAGCAGCAGGTGGCGCTCGTCGACCCCAGCGACCGCCGCGGACCGGTGTCGATCGCGGCGACGGTGGTCGCCGACCTGCAGGCGATGGGCGTGCCCGACGGCAAGGAGGCCCGCCTGGCGGTCTTCGGCAGCCTCGAGTTCGCCGACAACCAGCACCTCGAAGGGACCTACTTCAACCGCGACCTGTTCCTGAACACCGTCGGCTGGCTGGTCGGCCAGTCGGACCTCGTCTCCATCCGGCCGCGCACGATGCGCGCCTCGCGCGTCAACTTCAGCCAGAGCGAAGGGACGATCATCTTCTACCTGTCCGTGCTGATCGTTCCCGAGCTGCTGCTGATCATCGGGCTCGCCGTCTGGTGGCGGCGCGAGTAGCCGCCGCGAACCCTTCATGCGCCTTCGCAACACGGCGATTCTCGCGCTCGTGCTGATCGCGCTCGGCGCGTACCTGTACTTCGTCGAGTCGAAACAGATCGCCGACGAGGCGCAGAAGCCGACGCTGGTCGACGTCGCGCCGGCGGATGTCACCGGCGTGACCCTGACCTACCCGGACCGCGAGATCGTGCTCACCCGCGGCGATCAGGGCTGGCGGATGACCAAGCCGATCGAGGCGCTGGCCGATGAAGTGACGGTGACCAACCTGGTCCGCGCCATCGCCGAGGCGGAGGTGAAGAAGACCATCGACGACCCGCCGCAGGATCTGGCCCAGTTCGGCCTCGCCAGCCCGCTCGCCGTCGTGACGCTGACCGCGAAGGGCGCGGCCCTGCCCGCCCTCAAGGTCGGCAAGACCACCGAGGTGAGCTTCTCCACCTACGTGCAGCGCGCCGACCAGCCGAAGGTCTATCTCACCGGCTCCGGCTTCCGCTCCGGTATGGACAAGCAGGTCAAAGACCTGCGCGACAAGAAGGTCATCGACGTCGCCGAGAACGAGGTCACCCGCGTCACCCTGCAAGCACCGCGGGGCGCGGTGACGCTGGCCAAGACCGATGGCACCTGGATGATCGAGCAACCGGTGACGCAGCGCGCCGACGCCGTCGCGGTCGGTACCCTGCTGGCGGCCGTCCACAACCTGCGCGCGACGGATTTCGCCAACGACACGCCCGACGCCGCCGACCTGGCGGCCTATGGCCTGGAGCCGCCGCAGGCCTCATTGAGCTTTGCCGTCGGCGAGGCGCCGGCGCGCCACCTGCTGCTCGGCAAGGAGACCGAGCAGGGGATCCACGTCAAGACCAGCGATGGGCCGACGGTGTTCATCGTCGGCAAGTGGGTGGCCGGCGACCTCGACAAGGGCGTCAACGAGCTGCGCGACAAGACGGTCCTGAGCTTCGATCCGGCGACAGTCGCCGCCGTCGAGGTGGTGCGCGGCGACGGCGAGCAGTTCACCCTGGTCTCGTCGCAGGGCACGTGGTCGCTGGCGGACATCGAGACGCCGGTGGACGAGACCGCCGTCACTCGCTTCGTCACCGCCCTCAGCCATCTGGCCGGCACCCGGGTACTGGCCGCGCAGACGGAGGATCTCGGCACCTACGGTCTCGCCCGCCCGGCGCTGACCATCACCGTGCGCGGCGCCGGCGACGCCGCCCTCGGCACCATCAAGCTCGGCTCGTTCGCGGCGAAACCGCCGGCGACCGAGTACGCGGTGATGCGCAGCGACGATCCGACCGTCTTTGAGCTGCAGGAGTTCCAGTTCGAGGCACTCGACACGCACAAGGCAGACTTCGCCGCGCCGCCATCCCCGGCCGCACCGTAGCGGCGCGCGGACTACACGAATCAGAGGTACCACAACAACGGATTGAACGAATTGAGCGGATTTATGCACGTTGCCCGCACCCGAATGAATCGGCATCGGAATCCGTGTAATCCGTTGAATCCGTTGTCGATCCGGCTTCCCCTCGCTCACTTCGCGGACGCGATCGCCGTCAGCGCGTCGAGCAATGCGTCGACTTCGGCGTCGGTACCGACCGTGATGCGCAGCGCGTCGGCGAGCTCCGGCGTATCGAAGTAGCGCACCAGGATGCGGCGCTGTTTGAGCGTCTCGTACACCGAGCGCAGGCTGTGGCCCGGGCGGCGGGCGAGGACGAAGTTGGCCTGGCTCGGCGGGACCTCGAAGCCGAGCGCGCGCAGGCGCTCGCTCAGACGCGCCCGCGTCGCCGCGATGCGCGCGGCGTGCGCGCGCATCACGTCGTAGTCGGCCAGCGCGGCGACGCCGGCCGCGATGCTGACGCGGCTGAGATTGTACGAGTCCTTCACCTTCAGCAGCTCGCCGATGACCGCCGGCGCGCCGAACGCCAGCCCGACGCGCATGCCGGCAAGCGAGAACGACTTGGAGAACGTGCGCAACACCACGACGTTCGGCCGTTCGCGCACCAGCCGCAGAGCCGAGGTGCTGGCGAAGTCGACGTAGGCCTCGTCGATCACCAGCAAGCCGGCGACGTCCTGGCTCAGCGCCTCGAGCTCGTCGATCCCGACCATCGTCCCGGAGGGGGCATTGGGATTGCAGACGAAGGTCACCCGACCGCCCGCCTCCGCCAGCCCCGCCGGCAGCGAGAAGTCGGGCGGATACGGCACGTGCACCGTCTCGCCGCCGGCGATCGCGACCAGCACGTCGTACAGACTGTAGGTCGGATAGGGGTAGACGACGCGGTCGCCCGGCTCGATGCAGGCGCGCAGCACGATGGCGAGCAGATCGTCGGAGCCGTTGCCGACCAGGATGTGCTCGCGGCTGAGATCGAAGCGCTCGGCTGCCGCGTCGCGCAGCACGTTGGCCAGTGGATCTGGATAGAGCCGCACATCGTCGGTCGCACACTGCCGGATCGCCTCGGCGACGCGCGGCGACGGCGGATACGGGTTCTCATTGGTGTTGAGCTTGATGAAGCCGCCGCTCTGCGGCTGTTCGCCCGGCGTGTAGCCGTCCATGGCGCGCACGGACGACCGGATGAACTCGAGCGGCGGGGCGCCGGATGTCTTGGCCATAGACGGCGGACCATATCGCGCCCGTCCGCCGGGGAAAACACCGCTGCACACTCGTGCGTCGGCCGGGCGCGCCCCGGCGCGGCGCGGCGCGGTGGTAGAACCGGCCGTCGGTGATCTATAGGTCGTCGCCATGTCGGACCACTTTGCCGCCCTCGATGCGACCGCCCAGGCCGATCTCGTCCGCCGCCGCGAGGTGACGCCGCGCGAGCTGGTCGATGCCGCCATCGCGCGCATCGAGCGGCTCGATCCGCAGCTCAACGCGGTCATCCTGCCGGCGCTCGAACAGGGGCGCGCCCGCGCCGCGGCGCCCGACCTGCCGCGCGGCCCATTCCACGGCGTGCCGTTCCTGATGAAGGACCTCGGTGGGGTCGAGGCCGGCCGGCGCTACTGCAGCGGCATGCGCTGCCTCAAGGACGCCGGCTGGACCGAGCGCACCAACGCCTACCTGGTCGACAAGCTGCTCGCCGCCGGGCTGGTGATCCTCGGCCGCACCAATACCCCCGAGCTCGGCCTGCTGCCGACCACCGAGCCCGCCGCGTTCGGCGCGACGCACAATCCCTGGAAGCACGGCTGCAGCCCCGGCGGCTCGAGCGGCGGCTCGGCGGCAGCCGTCGCCGCCGGGCTGGTGCCCGCGGCGCATGCCAGCGACGGCGGCGGCTCGATCCGCATTCCGGCCAGCATGTGCGGCCTCGTCGGCCTGAAGCCGACGCGCGGCCGCAATTCCTTCGGCCCGCTGACCGGCGAGCGCTGGGGCGGCCTCTCGGCCGAGTTCGTCGTCACCCGCTCGGTGCGCGACGCCGCCGCGCTGCTCGACGTGACCAACGGCCCGATGGCCGGCGATCCCTACGCCGCCGCGCCCCCCACCCGCCCGTACGCCGAGGCGATCGGCGCGCCGCCGCCGCGGCTGCGCATCGGCCTGCTGCGCCGCGCACCGCGCGATCGCGGCATCGAGTTGGATGC
>JBOHWA010001036.1:0-3402 GCA_050735855.1 Binatia bacterium | reverse complement strand
GCGCCGGGCTCGCGACGAGCACCCAGCCACCCCCGGCGACGAGCACCCAGCCCGCCACCCCCGGCGCCGAGGGCCCGGCGCCCTCCACACGGTGGACCGCGAAGAGCAGCGCCGCCACCACGGGGGGGGCGAGGGTTCGCGGAGCCTGCCTCCCCCCCGGGGCTACAGGGCGGTGACGTAGGCGCCGCTGGTGCCGCCGTCGACCATGAAGGCAGCGCCGTTGACGTACGAGGACTCGTCCGAGGCGAGGAACAGGGCGGCGTTGGCGATCTCGCCGGCCTCGGCCAGGCGGCCCATCGGCAGGTGGACCAGGCGGCGGTTGCGGGCGGCCGGGTCGGCGAGCAGCGTCTGCAGCAGCGGCGTGTTCACCGGGCCCGGGCAGAGTGCGTTGGCGCGGATGCCGCGGCGGGCGAACTCGACCGCGATCTCGCGCGTCAGCGCCAGGACGCCCCCCTTCGAGGCGGTATAGGCGCTCTGCGCGGTGGCCGACCCCATCACCGCAACGAACGAGGCGGTGTTGATCAGCGAGCCGCCGCCGGCGCGCAGCAGCGCCGGGATGCCGTACTTGCAGCCGAAGAACACGCCCTTGAGATTGACGTTGATCACCCGGTCGAAGGTCGCCTCGTCGGTGTCGACCACCGAGCCATCCTCGTCGGGGAAGATGCCGGCGTTGTTGAACAGCACGTGCAGGGCGCCGTAGTGGCGCTCGGCGAAGGCGATCATCGCCTCGACGTCTGCCGCCTTGGCGACATCGGTGCGGATGAAGTCGGCTTCGCCGCCCTGTCCCCGCACCTGCGCCACAGTCTCCCGCCCACCGGCGTCGTCGAAGTCGGCCGCCACCACCCGCGCCCCCTCGGCGGCAAAGCGCAGCGCCGTGACGCGGCCGATGCCGCTGCCGGCGCCGGTGATCAGCGCGGTCTTATTGGCGAGACGTGCGGACATCAGTGATCCTCCGGTAGCGCGGGCCTCCGTGCCCGTCTGGTGCGCGCCAGCGCACCAGCGAATGCGGCGCAGCGCGAATACGCGCGGCTGGACTCCGCGGTCGGAGTCCAGACGGGCACGGAGGCCCGCGCTACCGAGATGCGGCGCGACATGCGAACGAGGGTGAAGTCGAAATCATGACTGGCCCAGCAGAGCGCGGAAGAGCCCTTGCTGCGCCGGGTCGTCGAGTTGCATCTCCGGGTGCCACTGCACGCCGATGCACCACGGATGGCGGACGTGCTCGACCGCTTCGACGACACCGTCCTCGGCCCAGGCGACCGGGCGCAGGTCGTCGCCCAGGCGATCGATCGCCTGGTGGTGCCAGGAGCGCACCTGCGCCTCGCTGGTGCCGAGGATCTGGGCCAGGCGGCTGTCGGGATCGATGCGCACGGCGTGCATGCTGGTGTTGCGCGGTGCGGTGCGGTGCGCGACCTGTTCGCCGTAGTGCTCGGGCAGGTGGACGTGCAGGCTGCCGCCGCAGACGACGTTGAGCACCTGCAGGCCGCGGCAGATGCACAGCAGCGGCACGCGCGTATCGGCCAGTGCGGCGCGGGTGAGGGCAAACTCGAACTCGTCGCGCTCCTCGCAGACCGCGTAGACCGTCTCGTGGGCCGCGCCACCGTAGGCTTTCGGATTGATGTCGCCGCCGCCCGAGACGATCAGGGCGTTGAGCGCCGCGAGCAGGCGCGCCGGCTCGCGCTCGCCCGGCGGCAGCACGATGGGCACGGCGCCGGCCGCGCGCACCGCATCGATGTAGCCGGTCGGGATGGAGAACGACGGCACCTCGCCGGCGCGGGCGTACGACGAGACGCCGACCAGGGTCGGACCGGCGCGGTCCATCAGCCGCACCGGCGCGCCGCGGTTCACGCCCGCTCCAGGAAGCGGCGCCGCTCCCAGGTGGTCACCGTTTCGTCGAACTTGCGCTGTTCGGTGCGAGCGAAGTGGACGAGATGCTCGACCACCTCGGCGCCGAACGCGGTGTGAAACAGCGGCGAGGCCTCGAAGGCGTCGATCGCCGCCGGCAGGCTGGTGGGAATACGCGGCAGATCGGCGGCGCCATAGGCGTCGCCGTCGAAGCGCGGCGGCGGCTCGATGCGCTGCGCGATGCCGTCCAACCCGGCGGCGAGCGTCGCGGCGAAGGCGAGGTACGGGTTGGCGTCGGCGCCGGGGATGCGGCACTCGACGCGCAGCGAGCTGCCTTGGCCGACGATGCGAAAGCCGGCGGTGCGATTGTCGTGCGCCCAGGCGATCGCCGTCGGGGCGAAGGAGCCGGCGCGAAAGCGCTTGTAGGAGTTGACGTAGGGCGCGAACAGCAGCGCGCAGGCGGCGGCGTGGTGCATCAGGCCGCCGAGCCACCAGCGGCAGAGGTCGGGCAGACCGCCGGCGGCCGGGGCCGGGGCGTCGAAGGCCGCCGTGCGGCCGCCGTCGCGCCACAGGCTCGAGTGCACGTGCATCGAGCTGCCGGCGAGCTGCTCGTCGTACTTGGCCATGAAGGTGACCGCCGCGCCCTGCTGGATGGCGATCTCCTTCGCCGCCTGCTTGTAGATGACATGGCGGTCGGCCATCTCGAGCAGCTGCGTGTATTGGAGGTTCAGCTCCTGCTGGCCGGGTCCCCACTCGCCCTTCGACGACTCGACCGGGATGCCCGACGCCGCGGCGTGGCGGCGGATGGCGCCGACCAGCCCTTCGACCTTGAAGCCCTGCAGGGTGTGGTAGTCCTCGATGAACCAGCCCGCCGTGGCCAGGCGGTCGAAGCCCTTGGCATGCGCCGATTCGTAGGTCTCGCGCAGGATGAAGAACTCGAGCTCCGACGCGCCCATGGCGACGTAGCCGGCCGCCGCGGCGCGCTCGAGCTGGCGCTTGAGGATGTTGCGCGGCGCCACGCTCACCGGCGCGCCATCGGGCTCGGCGCACACATCGCAGAGCACCAGCGCCGTGCGCTCGAGCCAGCTGGCGCGGCGCAGCGTGGCGACGTCGGGTACGCAGCGCACGTCGCCGTAGCCCTGCTGCCACGAGGCGAAGCGATAGCCGGGCACCGGATCCATCTCCATGTCGCAGGCCAGCAGATAGT
Organism: Binatia bacterium; assembly: GCA_050735855.1. Taxonomy (GTDB): domain Bacteria; phylum Desulfobacterota; class Binatia; order HRBIN30; family CADEER01; genus JBOHWA01. Next base: position 350 of record JBOHWA010001036.1, on the reverse strand, counting down.
CGCAGGCGTGCATGCCGTGCGCGGCGACGTGGTCGCAGTAGAACGACGCGTCATAGCGCTTGCCGACCAGGCGCCCGTAGAGATCGGGAAACACCGCCAGCACGGTGTCGATCTCCCCCGCCCCGACCAGCTTGCGCAGCTCGGTGTCGGTGAGCATCCCGCTCGGACGCGACCGCGACATGGCGTCGCCGTTTATCACGCACCGGCGAAGCGGGGTAGCGGGGATTGGAGGGCGCCGGTCCCTCGGCGCCGGGGGGTGGTGAGCGGGGTAACAGCGATTGGAGGGCGCGGGTCCCTCGGCGCCGGGGGTGGTGAGCGGGGTAGCGGGGATTGGAGGGCGCCGGGCCCTC
>JBOHWA010001035.1:0-2035 GCA_050735855.1 Binatia bacterium | reverse complement strand
GGCCAGCACACCGAGCAACTCTTGCGCGATCTGCTGGCCATGGAGCAGAGTGCCGTCGATCGATTGAAGCGCGACGGCATCATCGCCTGACCGCCGGCGCACCACGACACCAGACGCCCTACGGAGGCCCGCATGCCCCGCGAGTTCAGGACCATTCTCTGTGGCACCGACTTCAGCGAGCGATCCGACCACGCGCTCGACTACGCGCTGCGCTTCGCGCGCATCGCCGACGGCACGCTGCTGGTCGCGCACTTCGTCCACGTCCCGAGCGGCGACGTGTACACCCACGAGGCCTGGCCGCGCACCTTCGAGCAGGCCCGCGAGGCCGCCCGCACGCACCTCGAGGCGCTGCGCGCGGCGCGGCTCGAGGGCTATCCGAAGGTCGAGCTGCTGGTCGAGATCGGCGCCCCGGCCGAGGGGCTGATCAAGATCGCCAAGCAGCGCCAGGTCGACGTGCTGGTCACCGCCACGCACGGCCGCTCGGAGCTGCTCGAGCTGATCATCGGGAGCGTCGCCGAGAAGCTCATCCGGCACGCGCCGTGTCCGGTGTTCGTGGTCCGCCAAGGCGTTGCGTGAGGCGCTGGGCCTGCACCTCCTGGTGCGCGCGGGTGACCTCGGCGCCGTAGAGCACGACGCCCCAGGCGATGTAGATCCACGCCAGCAGGATCGGCAACTGCCAGAGGGCGCCGTAGACGGCGCTGTAGCGCACCAGGCGGATGACGAACGTCACGTAGCTCCACTGGGCGAACTGCCAGAGCGTGCCGGCGACCACGGCCCCGAAGATGGCCGAGCGCGTGCGCACCACGGTGTTGGGCAGGCCGGTGTAGAGCAGCGTGAAGCCGAGCCACAGCAGCGCGTAGGGCAGGATGCGCAGCGCCAGCAGCACCAGCTCGCCGAGCCGCCACGAATCGAGGAAGTTGTAGAGCTGGTGGCCGGGCTGCAGGATCGCGGTCATGGCCAGGGCGAGCAGCAGCAGCAGCGGCGCGGCCACCGCGACGGTGGTGAAGGAGCGGAACTTGCGCCGCCAGGTGCGCCCGGCGACGCCGCCCCAGATGTGATTGAAGCACAGCTCGGCGTTGCTCATGATGGCGATGATCGCCAGCACGGCGGCGAGCGCGGCGAGGACGCCGACGGCGCGCAGGTTGGTGCCGTCGATGAAGACGACGATCTCCTGCGCCACCTCGGGCGAGCCGGCGCCGACGGTGCTGACCACGAACGGCGTCAACTGCCGGTGCAGTCCGAACAGCTTGATCAGCGCGAACACCGCGGCGAACAGCGGCACGAAGCCGATCAGCGTGTAGTAGGCCAGCGCCGCCGCCCACTGGATGCACTGGTGGTTGAGGAAGCGCACCGCCGCGAGCGGCAGGATGATCAGCGGCGACGGCACCCACGGGTGCTCGATGTAGGCGTCGAACCAGCGCTCGCCGATCACCGCCGCCGTTGCCTCGCCGCCGCCGCGGTCGGTGCTCATCGCGCCGCTCCGCCGCACAGGTCGAGCACGAACGCTTCGAGCCGCAGGCGCGGGTCGGCGGCGGTGCTCTTGAACAGCACGTCGAGCTCCTGCAGCGCCAGCATGCTGCGCTGCAGCGTGCTGCCGGGGATGCGGCCGGCGTTCTGCAGGCACTGATAGAGGACGAACGGGTGCAGGGGGCCGAGCGCCTCCTTCTCATCCTCGCTCAGCGTCGGCAGCAGGCGGTCGCGAAAGGCGTTGTACTGTGTGCGCGGGGTCCACGCGCCGGCCAGCGAGCCCCGCAGGCAGTCCTGCGCCAACAGCAGCAGGCGCAGCTCGCGCGCGATGACGGCGAGCAGGCGCAGCGGGTGCTCGCCCTGGGCGAACAGCGCGCGCAACTGCGCCACGGCGGCGGCCGCCTGGCGCTGCGCCAGCGCCTTGGTGAAATCGAAGATCCACGACTCGGCCAGATCGCGCAGGCTGGCGCGCACGTCGGCCTCCTCGACGGTCGGCGCGTCGCCGACGTACAGGCAGAGCTTCTCCAGCTCGCTCGCCAATGGCCCCAGGTTGGTGCCGGCGCGCTGG
>JBOHWA010001034.1:0-6085 GCA_050735855.1 Binatia bacterium | reverse complement strand
ACGGCGCCGAGGGCCCGGCGCCCTCCAGCCGAGCCCGACGGCGGGGCGAGACGCGATCGACGACAGGCGAGACGCCGCTCCGGCGGCGGGCCGAGGCCAGCCATGATCCGGCGCATCATCGAGATCTCCGTGCACAACCGCATCATGGTTGTGTTGCTCACCGCGATCCTGCTCGGGCTCGGGGTGTGGGGCGTCTACAGCATCCGGCTCGACGCGATTCCGGATCTGTCCGACGTGCAGGTGATCATCGTCACCGAGTTCCCCGGACAGAACCCCGAGGTGGTCGAGGATCAGGTCACCTACCCGCTCGCCAGCGCCATGCTCGCCGTGCCCGGCTCGACCGTGGTGCGCGGCTACAGCATGTTCGAGCAGTCGTTCGTCTACGTGCTGTTCGAGGACGGCACCGACATCTACTGGGCGCGCAGCCGCGTGCTCGAATATCTCAACTTCGCCCGCGATCGCCTGCCGGAGGGCGTGGCGCCCAAGCTGGGGCCCGACGCGACCGGCGTCGGCTGGGTGCTGCAGTACATCCTCTATCCGGGCTGGTACTGCGCCGAGCATCCGAACGGCCTGTGGCAGGACGCCGAACAGGCGCAGTGGTACGCGGCGCCCGGCGACGCGCCGGCGGACCGCCGCGCCGCGCTGATCCGCGTGCGCGGCTTCAAGCAGCCGGGCGCCTGTCCGCTCGGCGACGCGCCGCTGGTCTCGTCGAACCAGGACCTCGCCTCGCTGCGCAGCCTGCAAGACTGGTTCGTCCGCTATCCGCTCACCGCGGTCAGCGGCGTCGCCGAGGTCGCCGCCATCGGCGGCTTCGTCAAACAGTACCAGGTGGTGCTCGATCCGCAGAAGCTGCAGGCCTTCAACCTGCCGCTGCGCGGCGTCATCGAGGCGATCCAGCGCTCCAACAACGACGTCGGCGGCTCGGTCGTCGAGATGAGCGAGAGCGAGTACATGGTGCGCAGCCGCGCCTATCTGCGCGGCACGGCGGACCTGGCCCAGGTCGTCGTCGGCCTCGGCGAGCAGGGCACGCCGATCCTGCTCGGCGATGTCGCCACCCTGCAGGTCGGCGGCGAGGCGCGGCGCGGCATCGGCGAGTACGACGGCGTCGGCGAAGCGGTCGGCGGCGTGGTCATCGCGCGCTTCGGCGAGAACGCCTACCAGGTCATCCATGACGCCAAGGCCAAGCTCGCCGAGCTCGAGGACGGCCTGCCGCCGGGCGTCTTCGTCATCACCACCTACGACCGCTCGGCGCTGATCGGGCGGGCGGTCGACACGCTGCGCGACGCAGTATTCGAGGAGCTGCTGGTCGTCGCGCTCATCTGCCTGATCTTCCTCGTCCACCTGCGCAGCACCCTCGTCGCGCTCGTCGTGCTGCCGATCGGCCTGCTGGTGTCGATCCTGGTCATGCAGGTGATGGGCATCAACGCCAACATCATGAGCCTCGGCGGCCTGGCGCTGGCGATCGGGGTGATGGTCGATTCCGGCGTCGTCATGATCGAGAACGCCCACAAGCACCTCGAGCGCGAGCGCGAACGAATCGCGCGCGGCGAGCCGGCGCGCGGACAGGTCGCCGTGATCCTCGCCGCCGCCACCGAGGTCGGCCCGACGCTGTTCTTCTCGATGCTGGTGATCACCGTCGCCTTCCTGCCCATCTTCGCCCTCGGCGGTCCGTCGGGGCGGCTCTTCAAGCCGCTCGCCTACACCAAGACCTTCGCCATCGCCGCCGGCGCCGTGCTCGGCATCACCATCGTGCCCGTCCTGATGGTCTATCTGATCCGCGGCAAGATTCCGGACGAGAACCGCAGCCCGGTCAGCCGCGCCTCGATGGCGCTCTACGCGCCGCTCTTCCGCCTGGTCATGCGCCACCCCTACGCGACGCTCCTGATCACCCTGCTGCTCGGCGCCTCGGCGCTCTACCCGATGAGCCGGCTGGGCTCGGAGTTCATGCCGGCGCTCGAAGAGGGCGACCTGCTCTACATGCCGACCACCGACCCGAGCATCAGCGTCGGCACCAGCCGCGCGCTGCTGCAGCAGAGCGACAAGTTGATCAAGACGTTCCCCGAGGTGGCCAGCGTGCACGGCAAGATCGGCCGCGCCGACACCGCCACCGACCCGGCGCCGCTGTCGATGATCGAGACCGTCGTGCAACTGCACGACGACAAGACCAAGTGGCGCACGCGCTCGCTCGGCTACTTCTTCAGCGGCTGGCCCGACTGGCTGAAGTGGCCGCTGACGCACAGCTTCTGGCCCGAGCGGCGGCCGATCACCCCGGCCGAGCTGAAGTACGGGTGGTCCGACGCCGACGGCACGCACCAGCAGGGCCTCAACCAGGTGGTCAGCTTCCCCGGCGTCGCCAACGCCTGGCCCTACCCGATCGAGAACCGCCTCAACATGCTCGCCACCGGCATCAAGACGCCGGTCGGCATCAAGATCCTCGGCCCCGACCTGCAGATCCTCAGCGACCTCGCCGAGCGCACCGCCAGCGCCGTGCAGACCATCGAGGGCACGCTCAGCGCCTACCCGGAACGCACCTATGGCGGCTACTACCTCGACATCGACATCGACCGCGCCGCGGCGGCGCGCTACGGGCTGACCTCCGGCGACGTGCAGGACGTCGTGCAGACCGCCATCGGCGGCATGAACATCACCACCACCGTCGAAGGCATCGAGCGCTACCCGCTCAACCTGCGCTACCAGCGGGCCTTGCGCGACGACCCCGACGCGCTGCGCCGCGTGCTGGTGCCGACCATGAGCGGCGCGCAGGTGCCGCTCGGCCAGCTGGCGACGCTGCACATCTCGCCCGGCCCACCGATGATCCGCAGCGAGAACGCGCAGCGCACGGCGTGGATCTTCGTCGACATCGCCAACCGCGACCTCGGCGGCTACGTCGCCGAGGCCAAGCGCGTCGCCGCCGAGCAGGTGCCGTTGCCGCCCGGCTACACGCGCGTCTGGTCGGGCCAGTTCGAGTACCTCGAGCAGGCCAACCGGCGCTTGGCGATCGTCATCCCGATCACCCTGGTGCTCATCGTCCTGCTGCTCTACATCGCCAACCAGAGCTGGTTCCGCGTCGGCGTCGTGCTGCTCGCCGTGCCCTTCAGCCTGATCGGCGCCTTCTGGTTCCTGTGGTGGCTCGACTTCAACATGAGCCTGGCGGTGTGGGTCGGCATCATCGCGCTGCTCGGCGTCGACGCCGAGACCGGTCAGGTCATGCTGCTCTACCTCGACACCACCTTCGATCGGTATCGCGACGAGGGGCGCATGCGCACGCCGCAGGATCTCTACGACGCGATCTACGAGGGTGCCGTGCAGCGCATCCGGCCGAAGACGATGACCGTGGCCACCGACATGATCGGCCTGCTGCCGCTGCTCTGGGCGACGGGCACCGGCGCCGACGTCACCCGCCGCCTGGTGGCACCGCTGATCGGCGGCATCACCGTCAGCTTCCTGATGGAGCTGCTGGTCTACCCGGTGATCTTCTACCTGGCCAAGCGGCGGCAGCTGCGCGCCGAGTGGACGAGCCCAGAAACGGCCTCCCTCGGATGAGCCTGCCGATACCCAACCAAGCGCGCGGCCCACCACCGACCGATCGTCGTTGGATCGCCTCCGCATCGATCCGCAACGTTCTCGTTCCGGAGCGACCGCCAGGGTTCCAGCCGGCGGAGCGAGACATTCGTCGAGGAGACTGACATGACAACCGCAGATCACGCGATGCTTCGTTGTGCTGCCACGCGGCTGTTGGTGGGCGCTCTCGCCGTCGCGCTCATGTGTGGCGGGCTGGCTCCTGCCGCACTGGCCGACGCGATCACCGACGACAACGTCGCCGAGATGGTGGAAGCTGCCAAGACGCCCGCCGACCATGAGGCGCTGGCCGCCTACTTCAACGCCAAGTCCGAGCAGGCCCTGGCCTCCGTCAAGCGCCACGAGAAGATGTCCAACGCCTTCAGCGGCAAACAGCGGCCCAGTTGGGAAGCGCACTGCAGCGGCCTAATCCGGGGCTTCAAGGAGCAGGCGAAGGACTACGCCGCGCTGGCCAGGGAACAGGCGGCGCTCGCCAAGTGACGCTCGATGGGATCGAACGCGATTCGCGTCGGCGATCCCGATGCGTTGGGTGGGCTCGCTGCGCACTGGGCAGCGGGCCCACCGGGGTAACCCAATCGAAGGTAACTGAAACGGCAGACGCATCGACTGCAGCACTGTGACGCCCAGGCGCGACGCCGCCGTCTGAGGGCACAGCGCGCGCCGCGTCCCAGCGCTGCGAACGTGCGACGGCAAAGGCGTTGCCCGCAGGCGCCAATCGGCATGGCGGGATGCTTGCTTGTCTGCGATGCGCATGATGCCAGACTCCACCAACCCCGTCTGGACCCGGCGCTCGGTGCTGAAGCTCGGCGGCTGGGCGCTCGGCGCGTCGGCGTTGCCCTCCTGGGCGATTGCGGAAGCGGTGGACTACGAGCTCACGGCGGCGGCCGGGCGCGTCGCGGTGGCGGGACGCGACGCGACGCTGTGGACCTACAGCGGCGCCTTCCCCGGTCCCGTTCTGCGTCTGCGCGAGGGTGAGCGCGTTCGGCTGCGGCTGACCAACCGGCTCGACGAGCCGACCAATCTGCATCTGCACGGCCTGCACGTCTCGCCCGAAGTGGACAACCCGTTCCTCGCAGTGCCGCCCGGTGGATCGACGGTCTACGACTTCGTCGTACCCGACGGGTCGGCCGGCACCTACTGGTACCATCCGCACATGCACGGGCGTGTCGCTCGGCAGCTGTTCGCCGGTCTGGCGGGCGCCCTCGTCGTAGGAGGACCGCTGGACGACGCCGGGGGGCTGGGGGACGCGGAGGAGTTCGTCGTCGTCCTCAAAGACCTGAGCCTGGTCGACGGCGCACCGGCGCCGCACAGCCGATTCGACTGGTTCAGCGGCAAGCAGGGCGACCTGCAGCTCGTCAACGGCGCGCTGCGCCCGCGGCTGACGCCGCGCCGCGCGGTGATCCGCCTGCGCCTCGTCAACGCCAGCAACGCGCGCTACTACCGGCTGCAGCTCGATGGCCACCTCTTCCACCTCGTCGCCACCGACGGCGGCCTGATCGAGCGCCCGTGGCTGTGCCGCGAGCTGCTGCTCGCCCCCGGCGAGCGCGCCGAGGTGCTGGTGCGCCTGCGGCGCCGCGGCGAGTTCGCGCTGCTCAACCTGCCGTACGATCGCGGCACACATGCGATGGGCCACGGACACGGCCATGCGATGCCGTCCGCCGCGGCCGCGACGCCCGTCACGCTGCTCTCCATCCGTGCCCCGCAACCGACCGAACCGGTGCGCATGCCCGGCCGTCTGCGTCCGGTCGCGTCGCTCGCCGGCGCACCCGTCGATGTCGTTCGGCAGGTGGTGTTGAGCGAGGGCATGATGGGCCGCTTCCTGATCAACGGCCGCAGCTTCGACCCCGATCGCGTCGACATCCGCAGCGCGCTCGACGGCCTCGAGGTCTGGGAGCTGGAGAACCGCGGCGGCATGGACCACCCCTTCCACCTGCACACGTACCCGTTCCAGGTACTGTCACGAAACGGCGTGGCCGCGCCCTTCGCCGCGTGGAAGGACGTCGTCAACCTGCGCCCCCGCGATCGCGTGCGCATCGCCATCCCGCTGCGCGACTTCGGCGGCCGCACCGTCTTCCACTGTCACATCGCCGAGCACGAAGACCGCGGCATGATGGGCATAGCGGAGATCTCGTAGGGGCGTGCCGATGGCGCGCCGCAATCGCATGTGTATGGGACGCCGGCGGTTGACCACGACCGTCGCACGGACCTAAACACACGCGAGGGGCGCAGCGAGGCGATCGTGACCGACCACTCGAGCCTACTGCACATGCTGGCCGACGTCAGCCGTTCGCTGGCGACGTTCGCCGACCTCGACGAGTTGGTCACCTACGCCACCCGCCGCATCCGCGAGCTGTTCGAGGCCGAGGGCTGCGCGCTGCTGCTGCTCGACGCGGCGCGGGAGTTCACCTTCCCGGTCGCCAGCCAGCGCGACGCCTCGGCCACCGGCGCGGCGTCGCTGGCCGAGGTGCTCGGCGGCGTCATCGCCGCGGCGGTCGGCTTCTACCAC
>JBOHWA010001033.1:0-4680 GCA_050735855.1 Binatia bacterium | reverse complement strand
ACCAGGCTGGGATCTCGCTGGCCGTGAGGCCAGCCTGCGGTGGCGCAGGCCGGTGCCGAGAAGCGCACGATCTGTGCTGCAGTCCTTGTACTGCTGCGGTCTGGCTTTCCTCCTGCAGCACGGGTCGCGTATGATCTGGCACGGTCGTTGCCCTTCCCCTGAGAAACAACTCAGCAGGGAGGCAACCATGGGGATCGATCCGATGTTGATCAGCGGTGCAGCGGCGAATGGCATGATCGAGTTCGGCGGCGCGGCCGTCGTCTGGTGGGTGCTGATGGGCCTGCTCACCGCCAGCGCCGGGGCGATCTGGCTGTCGGTGGCCCCGCGACCGCCGGCGTCGATCGCCGAGCGGCTGCGCCTTGGCCACACCCAACTCGCCGCGGTCGGCCTGTCGCGCGGACGCTAGGGAGGCGGGTACACGAAGGGATGGCGTGGATCGGCTTCATAGTCGCCCTGGCTCTGTTTCTGCATTTCAAGCGCCATCTCTCGGTCCGCCACGGCCGCGCCAAGCTGACGGCAGCGGACGAGCCGCCCTGCGCGCACGACTGGCAGCGCGCCTGGGCCGACAAGATGCAGCGCAAGATCGACCGCGAGCAGCGGCGCTGGGAGAAGCACTGGCAGAAGCATGCGGCACGCGCCGAGCGCTACGGCGTGCACATCGCCGCCGAGCCGGTGCGCAAGGCGGCCGAGATCGTCTCGGCGGCGATCGCCCAGGCGACCAACACCGCGGCGCCGGGCAGCGTCGATCAGCAGGCGCAGCGACAGACGCGCCGCCAGGCGCGGGCCGAGATCGGCTTCTACAGCCACCTCCTGTCGTATCTCGGGGTCATGGCCCTGCTGGCGTTGATCAACATCATGTCGGGCACCCACTACCCGTGGTTCCTCTGGCCGGCGCTCGGCTGGGGCATCGGCATCTTCTCGCATTACATGGCAACCTTCGGCCGGCGCGTCGTGCGCGAGCGCTACTTCGAGCCGGCGGTCGAGCGGGAGGTGCGGCGCGAGAAGGTGGTCATGCAGAACGAGAAGCAGGCGAGCATCGACGACCTCTCCGCCACCATCGCGCATGAGATCCGCAATCCGATCGCGGCGGCCAAGAGCCTGGTGCAGCAGATGGGCGACGATCCGAACTCGCTGGAGAACGTCGAGTATGCGCGCGTGGCGATGGACGAGCTCGATCGCGTCGAGCGGCGCATCTCCCACCTGCTGCGCTACGCCAAGGAAGAGGACTACCGCTTCGACCCGGTCAACCTGGCGACCATCGTCGATGCCGCGCTGACGCAGATGCGCTCCAAGCTCGACGCCGCCCGCGTGCGCGTGGCGCGCAACTACATCGGCGGCCCGACGGTGCAGGCCGATCAGGAGAAGCTCAAGCAGGTGTTCGCCAACGTGCTCGACAACGCCATCGACGCGCTCGGCGAGGTCGCCGAGGAGCGCCGCATCGAGCTGTTCATCGAGAACGGCGGTCGCCGCGCCACGGTGCGCCTGCGCGACAACGGCTGCGGCATCGCGCCCGACAAGCTCGAGCGCATCTTCAATCCCTTCTTCACCACCAAGGACAAGGGCACCGGCCTCGGCATGGCGATCTCGCGCAAGATCGTCGAGGCGCACGAGGGGACCATCGACGTCGTCAGCGAGCCCGGCCGCGGCACCGAGTTCGCCATCACCATTCCGCTGCCGCAGTAATGCACGCCGCCTGCCAGTCGCCATCATGCCCGGACGCGTCCTGATCGTCGACGACGAGAGCGCCATGCGCCTGGCGCTCAAGGCCCTGCTCTCCAAGGAGGGCTACCAGGTCGAGACCGCGGCGAGCGGCGAGGAGGCGGTGGCGCGCATCACCGCCGGCAGCTTCCACGTCGTGATCACCGATCTCAGCATGCGCGGACTGACCGGCATGGACGTGCTGGCGCACGCCCGCCGCGTCGATCCCGAGATCGCGGTCCTGATGATCACCGCCTACGGCTCGGAGAAGGTCGCCGTGCAGGCGATGAAGATCGGCGCCGTCGACTACCTGCCCAAGCCGTTCGATAACGACGAAGTGCGCATGGTCGTGCGCCGGGTGATGGACACGGTCGAGCTGCGCCGCGATCACCGCCGCCTGCTCGAGCAGGTGCAGGACGGCTTCTCGTTCGAGCAGATCGTCGGCCGCAGCCCGGCGATGCGCCGCGTCTTCGAGACCATCGAGAAGGTGGCCGACACCGACATCACCGTCCTGGTGCGGGGCGCCAGCGGCACCGGCAAGGAGTTGGTCGCCAACGCGCTGCACTATCGCAGCCCGCGCCGCAACAAGCCGTTGATCAAGATGAACTGCGCGGCGCTCAGCCGCGAGCTGGTCGAGAGCGAGCTGTTCGGGCACGAGCGCGGCGCCTTCACCGGCGCCGTGGCGCGGCGCGAGGGCAAGTTCGAGGCGGCCGACAGCGGCACGCTCTTCCTCGATGAGGTCGGCGACATGCCGCTCGAAACCCAGGCGAAGTTCCTGCGCGCCCTGCAGGAGCGCGAGTTCGAGCGCGTCGGCGGCAACCAGTCGATCGCCGTCGACGTGCGCGTCGTCGCCGCCACCAACCAGGATCTGGAAGCGGCCGTGCGCGCCGGGCGCTTCCGCGAGGACCTCTACTACCGCCTGCGCGTCGTCGAACTGGCCATCCCGCCGCTCGCCGAGCGCCGCGAGGATATCCCGCTGCTCGTACACCACTTCCTCGAAGGGGCCGCCGCCCGCTTCAAGCGGCCGCAGCGTTCGCTTTCCGGTGCGGCGCTGCAGGCCTGCGTCGCGCACGACTGGAAGGGCAACGTGCGCGAGCTGCGCTCGGCCATCGAGCAGGCCGTGCTGCTCGCCGCCGGGGCGGAGATCGAGCTGGCCGATCTGTTGCGCAGCGCCGCGCGCCCGGCGCCCGTGCTGCCAGGAGCGAGCGCGCCGGCACCGGCGGCCGGCCAGTCGTTCCGCGATGCCAAGGCCGCCGTGGTGGAGAGCTTCGAGCGCGACTTCCTGCTCGCCGCGCTGCGCCGTCACGACGGCAACATCAGCAAAGCCGCCGAGGAGATCGGCATGTACCGCCAGAACCTGCAGCAGAAGATGCGCGAGCTGGGAATCTCCGCCGAGGAAGCCGGCGGCCCCGGCGAGACGTAGAGCGCTTCGCCACACGCGCCGGCTCCGCGGCTGGGCGCCCTGGAGGGCGCCGGTCCCTCGGCGCCGGGGGCGGCGGGGCGGGGTGCCCGTAGCGAGCGCGGCGCCGACGAAGCGCCCCCTCCAATTCGTGTACGACGCATCCCCCCGTGGGGCTGGGCAGGGTCAGTTCCAGGGCATCGCCGCGCGCGTTTTCCAGTAGTCACCGGCGTCCTCGGCGATCGCGGCAAGCCCTTCCTGCGCCGCGTCGTCCCAGGCGACATCAAGCGCGGCGAGGTTGGAGCGCAGGTGCTCGAGGGAGGCGGCGCCGCTGAGGACGACGTCGGCCCACGGCTGTGCGAGCGCCGCTGCGAGGGCCAGCGCATCGACGGAACAGTGCCGACGCCGCGCCTGGTCCTCGAGCACGCGGCGCGCGGCGGCGAACGCGGGGGCGCGGTTGCGCGCGGTCAGCCGGCCGTTGGCCAATGTTTCCTTGACGATGATCCCCATGCCGGCGGCGTGCGCTTCGCCCAACGCCGCGCCGGCGGACGGTTCGAGCAGGTTCCAGGTCGCCTGCGCCGTGGCGAAGAGCGGCGCGCCGCCGACGCGGACCGTCATCGCCTGGCGCAGCGTGTCGGCCTGGCGCGCGCCGCTGAGCGAGAGGCCGATCGCCACGCCGTCGTCGCGCAGCCGCGCCAGGCGCTCGAGCACCGGGCGGTTTCCGAGCACGCCGCTGTCCAAGGTGGCGGAGTGGATCTGATAGAGGTCGAGGTGCCGGTCGAACAGGGCACGGCTCTCGGTGAGTTGGCGCTCGAGTGTATCGAGCGAGTGCTGCTTCACCTCGTGCGCCTCGGCGTCGGTGCGCCAGCCGGCGGTATAGACATAACCCCACTTCGAGCCGATGGTGACGTTCGGCGCCGCGACGCCGCGCGCCTGCAGCCACGACGCGAGAAAGGCCTCGGCCCGACCATACGAGCGCGCCGCGTCGTAGTAGCGCACGCCCGCCGCCCACGCCGCATCGAGCACTGCGTGCGCACGCGCCTGCATCGCGCCGACATCGTAGTCGCGCTGCAGATCGTCGGCGTGGCCCAGGTTGATGTACCCCGGCCGCCCGAGCGCGGCGAGGCCGAGGCCGAGGCGGCTGACGGCCAAGCCGCTGCGGCCGAGCGTGGTCGTCTGCATACGGTCTGCCGATAGACGAAGGGGAGTCAGCGCGCCAGCTGGAAGGTGATCGGCCCGCCGTTCGGGTCGATGGTCGACAGCCAGTGTGCCGCGCAGTGGATCGGGCGGTTGGGGATCAGCCGGCCGCTCGGCTGGCGCCAGAGATCGCGCGCGCCCTGGGTGACACGCAGGTCGGCCGGCGGACGCAGCTCGCCGATGCGCAGGATGAAACGGCCGCGCGGCGGCAGGCGGTGGGGGAACTCGATGGCGCTGGGCGACACCCAGCGCAGCGGCGCTTCGCACTGCAGGGCGATGGGCGGCAGGGCGGGCCACTGGCCGGTGGTCAGATAGGCGTACACCCCATGCGCCGCGTGCCGCCCGCCGAGTGCGGCGACGTCGGCGCTCTCGGCACCGTGCAGCAG
>JBOHWA010001032.1:0-3157 GCA_050735855.1 Binatia bacterium | reverse complement strand
GCGCCGACGCGCGCCAGGCGCCCGCCGGTGATGACGCGCACCGGCACGCCGGCCGCCTGCAGCCGGCTGCCGTAGGGCTCGGTCTGCCCGCTGAGGCAGAAGACCACCGGGGCGATCTGCTCGCGATCGAACCCTTCGCAGAGCAGCCGCAGCTGCCCCTCGGCCCCGCCGGTCGAGAGCTGCCCGATCACCAGCCCGACGCGGAGTGGGCGTGGACTCACCTGGTGCACACGCGTGGGATCGGCGCTGGCCGCCTCAGAACTGAAAGTAGATGAACGGCACTTCCGAGCCGCCGTAGAGGATCAGGGCGAGACAGAGCGTCGCATAGGCCGGCGACTGCACCCACCAGGGCAGGCGCATGAAGATGGTGTGCCGTCCGGAGGCGTACTGCGGGATGTCGATCATCAAAATCGCCAGGCCGGCGACGAACGGCAGCGGTCCGACCGCGCTGAGATGATCGGCGTGCAGAATTCCGACGATGTAGTCGAAGGCGCCACGGATGTTCGGGGCGCGGAAGAAGATCCACGCCAGCGTCACCAGGTGGAACGTCACCACGACGCGGGCGGCGCCGACCAGCCAGCCGCGCGGTCCGACCGCGCTCCATGCGATCGGCCGCTGACCGATGCCGAGCATGCGCTCGACCGACAGCAGCGCGCCGTGCAGGCCGCCCCACGCCACGAAGGTCCAGTTGGCCCCGTGCCACAGGCCGCCGATCAGCATGGTCAGCATGAGGTTGCGGTACGTCCGCGACGGTCCGAAGCGGTTGCCGCCGAGCGGAATGTACAGGTAGTCGCGCAGCCATGACGACAGGGAGATGTGCCAGCGACGCCAGAACTCGGTGATCGACTGCGACAGGTAGGGTTGCTCGAAGTTCTTGATCAGGCGCACGCCGAGCAGCTCGCTGACGCCGCGCGCGATGTCGCTGTAGCCGGAGAAGTCGCCGTAGATCTGCAACGCGAAGCCGTAGGCGCCCTTGAGCAACAGGCCGGCGCTCATCTCGCCGGGATGGGAGAAGATGCGGTCGACCTCGGGCGCCAGCAGGTCGGCGATCAGCACCTTCTTGGTGAAGCCGATGATGATCAGCGTCAGGCCGATCTGCACCCGCTCCGCCGACGGCACCGTGCGCGCCAGGATCTGCGGCAGCAGGTGGCCGATGCGCTCGATCGGCCCGGCGACCAGCTGCGGGAAGTACCCCACCGCGAGGGCGAAATCCTGGAAGCGCCGCACCGGCTGGAGGGCGCCGCGGTAGACGTCGATGACGTAGGCCATCGACTGGAACGTGTAGAACGACACCCCGACCGGCAGGATGACCGACAGCGTCCACGGCGACACGGCGATGCCCAGCGCCTGCAAGGCGTCGACGCCGGAGCTGATGAAGAAGTTGTAGTACTTGAAGAACCCCAGCACCGTCAGGTTGGTGCCCAGGCTGACGAGCAGGAACAGCTTGCGCCGCGCCGGGTCGGGGCTGCGCCCGATCTGCCGCGCCGCCATGAAGTCGACGCAGGTGGTGCCGAACAGCAGCAGCAGAAAGCGCCAGTCCCAGGCGCCGTAGAAGAAGTAACTGGCCGCCAGCAGGAAGCGGTTGCGCCAGCGCAGCGGCAGCGTGTGCAGGCCGAGCAGGACCAGCGGCAGGAAGACGAGAAAGCTGATCGAGTTGAACAGCATGGGTCAGGGTGCGGCGGACGGCTCCGGCCGCAGCAGGGGGCGCACCAACCCGGCGTAGACCGGGCCCAGCTTCAGAGCGCCGATGTACGTGACGTGATGCCAGTCGTTGAAATCCTCCGCCGGCAGCGCGGCGCGCAGGTCGCGAAATTCGCTGCCCGGATGGCGCGCGGCGATCGCCTGCAGGGCGTCGACGTAGCTCTGGTAGCCGACGCCGTCCTCGTAGAGGCTGCGCATCAGCGGGCTCTCCGGGTTGTTGACCAGCACCACCGTGGCGCCGCGCGCGCGCAGCAGCTCGACCAGGCGCTCGAGCTCGGCGAATTCCCCGTCCGGCGCGACCGGCGTGTCGCGCGCCGCCACCTTGGCGTCACGATAGGCGCGAAAGCGCCGGCCGAACTCGGTGTCCGCCTCGAGCAGCGCGCTCCAGCGCGCCGCGAAGGCGTCGCCCGACTCGCCGCGCATGCGCAGCAGCATGTCGGGGGCGCTGCGCTCGAGCGGTGGGTACTGCAGCGGCGGCCGCACCGCATCCGGCGGCGCGCCAGCCGGCAGGCCGCGCGTTCCGACGCCGAGCAGGCGCGTATCGTCGGCGAGGCCGGCGGCGCGGCGATTCCAACCGC
Organism: Binatia bacterium; assembly: GCA_050735855.1. GTDB lineage: Bacteria > Desulfobacterota > Binatia > HRBIN30 > CADEER01 > JBOHWA01. Next base: position 878 of record JBOHWA010001032.1, on the reverse strand, counting down.
TGTCGGCCCAGACGTGCAGCAGCGGTCCGGCACCGGCCGGCGGTGCCAGGCGAATCGTCTTCCAACCGGGCTCCCGTTCGACCTGGTGCGCCAGCAGGCCGGCGTCGGTGCGGAACTCGAGCGTCACCGGACCGCGCTGGGCCAACCAGGCTGGATCGACGAAGTACTCGAAATCGATCGCCGCCCCGGTGATCGGCAGCGCGAAGCGCTGGGCGGTGAAGCCATCGGCATACCATCCATACGGACCGGCCGGCGGGCCACCACGCAGCGCGCGCAGCAGCAGCGCGCCGTGGTCCTCGATGCTGGCGCGCAGCAGCTTGCGGTAGCGGTAGAGATTGCTCGCCGACGCCAGCGCCAGATCGAGCTTGCCGGCGACGGTGGAAATGAACTCCCACCGCTCGCGCAGCGTCTCGGAGGGCGGGAGCACGTAGCGCACCTGCGGCTTGAGGTCGCGCTCGAAGCTCGGATTCATGAAGTCGAGCGGGTTGAGCAGCACCAGGGCGACGTCGGGCTGCAGCGCGGCGCCCTCGGTGGCGAGGAACAGCCGCAGGTCGGACGGCTTGATGCCCGGCAACAGCAGGCGGTCGACGCGCGTCGCCGGCGCACCGCCCTCGGCGCGCAGCAGCGCTTCCACCTGCGGAGCATCGAAGGCGCCGGCGATCGAGCTGCCGAGGGCCAGCACGCGCACCTCGCCGGCGCCCTTCGGCGCGGCGCTGAGGGCGCGGCTGTCGAGCAGCAGCTCGTAGCCGTAGTCGCCGGACGGACCGGTCAGTTTCGGGATGTGCCAGAACCAGAGGTTGAACGTGACGTCGAGCAGCAGCAGCAGCAGCGGCACCGGCAGCCAGGTCAGCAGCAGCGCCCGGCGGGCGCGCCGGCCG
>JBOHWA010001031.1:0-4352 GCA_050735855.1 Binatia bacterium | reverse complement strand
GCGCAGGGCCGTAGCGTGGTGCGCGAGCTCGAGCCGCGGGCGCCGCGCGGCGCTCGGCCCCGGATGGGCACGCGGCTGCTGCGCGTTGCCGCGCTGCTGGCACTGGGGGTCGGCATCGGGTGGTGGGCGTTCCGCTCGTCGCCGAGCGCGGAGCGGATCGCCCAGCGGGTGCCCGGGCCCGGGCGCGCGCCGACGCTGCCGGCGCGCGCCGATGCTGGTGCGACACCGCTCGACGACGTGCCTCCGGACGGCGACGCGCCGGCAGCTGCCGGTGACAGCGGCCCGCCCGTGCTGGCGGCACCACCGGTCAGCGGTCTTGCCGGACGAGACGCGCTCGCGGCCCCGTACGACCCCGGCCCCGTTTACGATGCCTCCAACGACGAGCTGGTCGGCGCGACCGGCGACAGCTGGATCCTGGATGGACAGTCATGGCAGCGCGCCATCGAGCTGCTGCCCGCTCCAGTGTTGGAGCAGGTGCGGCGCGGCACGTCCCGCTTTCGCGTCATCGCCGTCGACGCCCAGCAGGTGTCGCGAACCGTGTCGGGCAACTTCCGGCGCGCGAACGGTTGGAACGCCGGCGTCTACGACCTGGCCGACGATTGCGGCCTGCGCAACCGCCGCACCGGCCAGCCGCCGGCCTTCTACTTCGGCCTGCCGTTCCCGAAGATCGAGCGCGACACGCCACAGGCTGGCTGTCAGATCATGTGGAACGTCGAATCGGCCGGGGCCGTGGTGGGCGGGCGGCTGACGCTCGAGGACGTCGACGCCACCGACGCCGGGCGGGGGCGGCTCGAGACCGAGGCACTGGCCTTCCTCGGTCGCCAGGCCGGTCCGATCGACAATCCCGATGCATTGCGTTCCGCCAGTCTGCGCCGCGCGATGAGGGCTGAATCGGTTCCGGCGCAGCTCACCCGACGGCCGATCGGATCGGAGCCGGACGGGAATTGGATCTATCTGCCGTGGCTGCGCCGCGTCCGCCAGCTCACGAACAGCGCGGCGGCCGACCCCGCGCTCCTCGGCGGATTGTCGCGCGACGACCGCGAGTGCTTCGACGGCCGCCTCGAGACCTTCAACTGGCAGCTCATCGATGAGACGACCGCCCTGGTGCCGCTGATCGCCGCTCGCCCGCTGCAGCAACGGACACTGTCGCCGACCCGCGCCCAGGTGGACCTGCCGAACCTACAACCTGCCGATCGTGGGGAGTCGGGAACCATGCGCGGCGTGATCCCGCTGACCGAGCGGCCCGTCTGGGTGGTCGAGGGGACGGCGCGTGATCCGCAGGCCGAGGCTTCGCGCATCGTGCTCTACGTCGACCGCGAGATCTACCGGCCGTACTGGAAGGTCGCGTTCCGGCCAAATGGCGAGCTGGCCAATCACCTCCTGTGCGCCCAGTACTGGTCGGTGAGCGAAGACCCACGGCGCATCACCCCCGGCACCGGCCTGCTGGCGCGCATCGACCCAAGCGGCGCTGCGGTGGTCGCGCGGCGGCGCCGCGAGGTGCTCGAACAGGACCTGCGCGGCGACTGGTTCAGCGTCCGCTCGATGGTCGAATCCGCTGGTCCCGGCGCCCTCCACTAGTCTGTTGCTCGTCGACACCGACCCGCCCGAGCCCCAAACAGTCCCTCGACCGGGCGCAAGCATGGCTTGCGCACTCCAGAGTTGGTAGTGGGCACGGCGTGGTCGAAACACGCGTGGACGAGTCGGCGGGCTGGCGCGGGATGTTCTCGCTGCGCGTCTGGTGGGCCCACCTGGTGTGGCTGGTGCTGGCCGCGGCGGCGGGCGGCGGGGCGCTGTATTTCATCTACGCCGAGCGCTGGTCGATCGACTTCATCAAGCGCGTGATGGCGATCTCGCCGGCCCTGCAGGCGCTCAACGTCGCCATCGGCATGATCATCATCTGCCGGCTGCGCGACCGCGTCTTCCCCGGCACCGAGGGCACCGGCATCCCGCAGGCGATGGCGGCGCTGGATCTGGGCGAGGGCGCGGCGCGTTCCCGCCTGCTGTCGCTGCGCATCGCGGTCGGCAAGATCGTGCTGCTGACGCTCGGGCTGTTCTCCGGGGCGACCATCGGGCGCGAGGGGCCGTCGGTGCACGTCGCCGCCTGCTTCCTCTACCTCGGCCGCCGCTTCGCGACGTTCCGGCCGCATCTGATCGAGCGCGGCCTGATCGTCGCCGGCGGCGCCGCCGGCATCGGCGCCGCGTTCAACGCACCGGTCGCCGGCATCATCTTCGCCTTCGAAGAGATCGGCCGCGGCTTCGACAAGCGCAACAGCGGCATGGTGGTGCGCACCGTCGTCGTCGCCTGCCTGGTGTGCGTCGCGGTGCTGTCGAACTACCGCTTCTATGGGCTGGTCGACGCCGAGTTCCACCACTGGCGCGACTGGCTCGGCATGCCCATCGCGATCGGGCTCGCCGGCGGGCTGCTCGGCGGCGTGTTCGCCCGCATCGTGGCCGAGACGACGCCGCGCGTCGCCCATCTGGCCCGCCACCGGCCCTACGCCGTCGCCGGCTCGCTCGGCCTGTCGCTGGCGGTGCTCGGCCTGATCAGCGGCGGCGCCAGCTACGGCGGCGGCGATCAGCAGGCGCACGCCATCCTGATCGAGGGCCAGTCGCTGCCGGCCTACTACCCCCTGGTCAAGGCGTTGGGCAGCTTCATCACCCTGATCAGCAGCATCCCCGGCGGCCTGTTCACGCCCAGCCTCTCGGTCGGCGCCGGCCTCGGTCAACTCGCCGCCGACTGGGTGCCGGAGACGAACCGCCAGGCGATCGTGCTGCTCGCCATGGCCGCCTACTTCTCCGGCGTCGTACAGAGCCCGCTCACCGCCGCCGTGATCGTGATCGAGATGACCTCGGCCCGCCTGATGACCCTGCCGCTGCTGTTCGCCACGGTGACCGCGTACGAGACGTCGCGCCTGGTCTGCCCGGTCTCACTCTACGAAGCGCTGGCGCAGAGCTTCGTGCGCCGCCTCGAACAGCCGCCGCGCGTCGGCTGAGAGAAGGATTTCACCGCGGAGACGCTGAGCCGCGGAGGTCGCCTGCTTGAGATGAGCCCACATCACTCGTCCATAGTCGTTCTCTGAATGGGTTTACCTTGAAGCAGGACGCGGCGCGCTGGCCACGAAGTCTCCGCACCTCCGCGCCTCCGCGGTGAAGTCTCATGCGCTCAGGCGCCGGTGATCAGGTTGACGATCATGCCGAGGACGAAGAACCCGCCGGCGGTGCGGACGAACGTCATCGCGAACGCGACGTACCACAGCGGCCAGACCGGATAGTTGGGCGGCGGCTGGGCCGGCTTCTCGTTGGCGTAGACCAGGTGCAGCAGGCGCAAGCGGGGTAGCGCCAGCAGGGTCAGCAGCACCCAGGGGCCGGTGGCGCCGCTGACCACCAGCGCCGCGACGGCGATGACGAACAGGTGCACCAGCCAGACGACCAGTTGGCGCGAGCGCTCGGCGCCGAGGCGGACCGGCAACGTGCCAACCCCCTTCTCGCGGTCCTGCGGCAGCTTGTCGATGTGCTTGCCGACCAGCACCGCGCCGACCAGGATGCCGTACGGCAGCGACATCACCCACACCGTCCACGGCGCCGCGCCGCGCAGCGCGAAGTACGCGCCGACGATCATCAGCGGCCCCCACACCACCGCGGCGGTGATCTCACCCAGGCCGCGGCGCTTGAAGGAGAAGGGTGGCGCCACGTAGGCGATCGACAGCAGCAGACCGGAGAGCGCGAAGGCGGCCATGCCCCAGCCGACCGCCCCCACCAGGACCACCAGGATGACCAGGTCGATGCCGTGCACCAGCGCGGCGCCGAACAGCACCTGGTTCTTGGTCAGCTGGCCGGAGAGGATCGGATGCGGCGCGTATTCCGTGCGGAAGTAGCCCTCGCGGTCGATGCCTTCGTGCACGTCGATGTAGTCGTTGAGCAGATTGTTGCCGGCGTGCGCCGCCAGCGCGCCAATCAGCAGCAGGACAGAGATGCCGATCTGCGTCGCGCCAAAGGGCCCGTGGCCGGCGGCGAGCAGGATGCCGATCAGCACCGCGATGGCGCTCATCGGGAAGACGCACGGCCGCACCGCCATCCACCACAGGGCAGCGCCGGTCAGACGGTCGGAGCCCTCGCAGTCGCAGGTGCGCAACAGCTCGAGATAGGCGTTCTGCCGGCGGCCGGCGGCCGCCTGCGGCTGGGCGATGCTGTCCATGGGAACTCCTCTCCGTCGGGGCGAAACGCCGCATTGTCCCAGAACGCGCGCCGGAGGCAAGCCAGTGGGACGCGTTCAGCGGCATCGCCCTCGCCCGCAGGCGCGCCAGAGTTCTGGGCATCGCCGTGGAGGGCGCCGGGCCCTCGGCGCCGGGGGT
>JBOHWA010001030.1:0-10051 GCA_050735855.1 Binatia bacterium | reverse complement strand
CCGAGGCTGCGCTCGAGCGCCGCCGGCAGCTCGCGCAGGCGCGGCGTCAGCGCCTCGATGAAGGGCAGGAAGGGGGCGGTGAACTCTGGAAAGCCGCGCCCGGCGCAGGTCTCGACGCCGCGCCGCCGCGCCAGGCTCTGCAGCTCGCGCACCAGCCGCGTCTTGCCGATGCCCGCCTCGCCGATCAGCAGCGCCACCTGGGGCTGCCCGGCGAGGGCCGTCTCCAGGCAGCGTTCGAGCCATTCGATCTCGCGGCTGCGGCCGACGAACGGCGGGGCCGTGCGGGGTCGCGGCGCGCCGCTGGGCGTGCGCGCGGTCATCAGCCTCAGTGCACCATCGGCAGGGTCGGGTGGAAGATCTGCAGGACGCAGGGGTTGTTGGCGATGCGGGCGAGCTCTTTGCGACGGCGCTCCAGATCGCCGAAGGCGCGCGTCGGGCTGCCGCTGTCGGGATCGGCGACGCTGATGCCGGTGAGAAAGCCCGACAGCGGCGGCGGCTTCGCCAGGGGGGAAATGTGCATGGAGTTGGTCCCGGTCTCGCCGGCGTGGCAGCCGCTGCAGGTGTTGAACGAGAAGTGGAAGCGCGCCTCCGGGTCGGTGATCGGCGGGATCTTCGCCGTCCAGAAGGTGCCGATCACGCCCCCGTCGGTCGGTTGCATGAGCGCGTTGGCGCCGCGGAACGGCGCGCCGGTGGGAAACTGCAGCGGTACGACGTGGCGGTCGAGCTTGATGGTGGCGGCGTTGGTGTTGACGTAGTCGGCCAGGGTGGCGGTGCGATTCAGACTCAGCGCCGGGGTCTGCGCGACGGTGACCTGCCCCAGCCCGCCGGCCTTGTCGATCTGAAACTCGCGCATGTCCCAGAACGCCTTGTCCTGATCGGTGCTGGCCAGGTCGGGCAGCGCGATCTCGTTGGTGCGGATCTGGTTGAGGGCGCTGCCGTTCGGTTTGGCCGGCGCCGCGTTGGCCTGCGTGATCTTGTCCGTGATGCCCGCCAGCAGGTCGTTGTACGCCGGGGTGCCGGGAGTCTGCGCGGCGAGATCGACCCACTGCCGGGCCCACTGGCGCAGGGCCGGACAGGTCGTCTGCCCGATGTCGTACTCGAAGATGACGGTGAAGCGCATCGCGTTGCACTTGCCGCCGCTCGCCCCGGCAGCGGGTTGGGCGACGGCGCCGAAGACGAAGCGCAATTCGCCGCCGCGACCGGCGCCGTAGACGACGGCCTCGGCGAAGTCGACGCGGTTGACGATGGCGAGCAGGCGGAACGGTGCCTTGGCCAGATCGAGCGGCTTGCCGGCACCGCCGCTGGCCTGCTCCCACGGATCGATGATGGCGTTCTTGATCCGGCTGCGCTTCCTCGCCGTGAAGCCGTTGACCACCTGATCGCTCTCCCAGTGCTTCAGCCAGTTGCGTACGAACGTCGACGGGTCCTGCGTGCCGGCCGCCTGCTGCATCAGATAGCCGAAGCTCCACTTGCCGAGCCCGGCGCCCACCCCGCCGCCGGCCGCGTTGCAGCCGTTGAAGGTGCGCGTCACGTCGCCGGTGACGCCCGCGTCGGTGATCAACAGCGAGCGCGTCGCGTCGATGGCGCTGGCCAGCACCCAGTTGCCGCTCACCTTGACGATCTTGCCGCCGGTCAGGGCGGCAAGGTTGAGCGACGGCAGCGGCACCGGGTGGCCCGCCACACGGCCGTCGAATATCGGCACCGTCAGGGTGCCGTGCGCCGCTTCCTGCGCCGCGTCGATCTGCGCCTGGTAGGCGGCCAGCGCCTCGACGTCGAGCGGCACCTCAGCGGCATAGAACGCCTCGCCCGGCGCGCCATCGCCCGGCGCGCCTTCGGCGACCAGCCACACCGTCCCGCCCTCGAGCTCGAGCGGGATGCGCGCCGGCAGCGGCCGCCCCGGCGCGTAGCGCACGCGCAGGCGCGCCGTGTCGGGGCTGCCCTCGAGCAGTTGCAGCGTCGCGCTCTCGACACGCGGCGGGTCGGCGATCAATGTCGCCGCGCCCGGCACCGGGTCGCCACCCCCCGGCGGCAGCTTGGGGACACGCCGGCAGCCGCTCGCCACCATCACCAGGGCGGCGACCACCGACAGCCCCGCCCAGGTCATGCAGCTGACACCCGCGCGGTGCGTCATTTCCGGAACCTTTCGCCACGCCGGCGCGACCGCGCCGATCTGCCGGCTGCATAGTACGCCGCACGTGAAATCGACAAGGTGGATTTTCGCTAACCCGCATTAGGGTTTGCCCTGACGCATAGCGTTGCACGCAACGAGGTGCGGCGGACGACCCGCCCGCGGCAGGCGCCCGCGAGGCGCCGCTCTGAACTTCGTCCGTGGTCGCTACTCGGCGGGCTCCTCAAATCGGACGATGTCGGCCGCGTCGCTGCCAAGCAACGATTCCGATGTCGGCGCGGGCGACAGCAGGCTGCCCCCGCTGCCGGCCACCTGCCATCGGATACAGTCGAAGGGAGCGCCGGCGATCGCCAACTCCACAGTGCCCTTCGTCGCCAGCGCCCTTGCCGTGGTGTAGGCAACGGTACCGGCGGGGACGCCGTAGACCACGTCAGCGCAGTCCGTCGGGGAGCCGGCGGGCAGAGGCTGTGCGGACTGGAGGACGAGGAGCGTCGCGTGCCCCGCGCCGGACGCCGGGCCGAGTCCGGTAACGAGGGTAGTCGGTTGGTGGCGCCCGCTCGCCTGCGTGGCGGAGACGCCGTATGGGGAGCCGCCGTCGCAATCGATTGAGCCGGTGCTGCCCTCGGCGAGTAGTTTGAGACACAGCCGCGAGCCATCGAGGATGTCGACGGTGACGATCGCATCGTCCGCGAGCCGAAGTGGAGCGATCCCGTCGACACCCGGCACGCCACCGATCAGTCGCAACGGGCCGGGGGCAAACGTGGTCGCGATGTTGGCGCCGCCGAGTACGCTGGTGAACAGCCCGCTGCCGGGGGCGCTGGGCGGGGTCAGCAGATTGCCCGATGAGAGCGTGTAGACGCGCACGCCGAGGGAGCCGGGCGGCAGGTCCAGCGGGGTGCGGGTCTGTGTTGGTGTGCGGGTCCACGTGGGCGTGATCGTCGATGTAGGGGCCTCCGTCGCATGGGTCGGCGTCAACACCACCGTCGGACTCGCGATCGCGGTTGCAGTGGGTAGCACGCCGGACTCGCGGCACCGTTGCACATGCTGGCGACGGCCGAGCACACGGCAGTCTCCTATTTCACCAGGTCGAATCAGACTGGCGGTGGTGAGGGTGGCGCGCACGGGATCGGCGGAGAGTGGCGGCGCGAATCCGAGCCCGCGGACCTGAATGGTGAGCCGGAACAGGTTGGGGATCGCCAGGGGCCGCAGGCGCAGGCGACGGCGCGGGTCGCCGGCCCGGCCCTCGCAGGTGATCGTTGGTCCGCGCGCGCTCGGACGCTCCCAGCACTCCGCAGCCTCCCAGACCACGAGCACGTCGACGCCGCCCGCGGTCTGCACGCTCAGCCGCACGCCACCGGCGGTGATGTCGTCGATCAGCGACGCGAAGGGTGGGTTCGTATTGACCACGCCAGCGAGGCTGATCCGACCACCTTCGGCGGCTGGCTCGTCGCCGGTATTGGCACGCAGACTGGCGCGGCGCAGGATCAACGACCCCTGGGCGCTCGGTACGGTTGCCGTCGCCGTGTTCGGAGGCGTGCTCGACGGCGTGCGCGTGTGGGTGCCGGTGCGCGTCGGCGGTGGGAATGTTCGCGTCGGCGTCGGGGTCATCGTCGGGTTGGCGAACGCCGCCCCGACCAGCCTCAGCGTGATCACGCCGTCGCCGACCAGCGGCCCGTCGACGGATGGAAAGGCGCCGGCCAGGACAGCCGTCGACGCGTTGCCACCGGCGGTCAGGCTGCCGCAGTCGAACGGACTGCCGGTCGCGCGAGTGGTGCAGGGCGCAGCGCCGCAATTCGTATCGTAATCGAGGCGCGCGCCGGTGCCGTCGCTATCAACATCGAAGATCGCCGCCTCGGCAACCGCGGTGCTCAGCGGTACAAACTGCGGGGCCGCGACGGCGGCGTCGTCTGCCGTGCACGGCAGGCAGTCCGGTCCGTAGTCCGGGTATTCGCACGTGCCGTCCGCCGCGCGGCGCTCGGCGCACTGCCCGGTGTCCTGCAGCAGGCTGAGCGACATACGGCTCGGCAGCAGCGCGCCGCCGCGCGGGCCGATGCCGTCGCCGAGGCTGAGCAGGCGAGGACTGTTGCACACTTGAACGTGGGAGCTGGACGGGCTCTGGCACTCAGGATCGACCCCTTCTCGACAGGCGGTCGACACACTGCCGTCGAGCAGCGGGCTCTCGTGGACACAGGCCGCATCCGTGACCGCGGCGAGTGTGCGATTGCCCGGGCTGAACGGGGTCGTGTTGTGGTCCTGCATGATGCGATACGAGGCGTTGCCCGCCCCCTGCACGCCGCAGCCCACCGAGCCCATCGCGAACACGTCGGACCCAAAGGCAGGCGCGGCGACGCCGCGCAGGCAGGCGCAGGCGAGGCCGTCGACAATGATCGGATCGAAACGGATGCCCGCGGCGGTGGCCACCAGCGGAATCGCCGCGGACGCGTCACTGTTGCGCGCTGCACCTACAAGCAACTCCATCCTGCCGCTGAGGCCGAGCGAGATCGCCCACGACTGCCGCTGAATCGTCGCGCTGCTGGCGAGCCCGTCGAGGATGAACTCGCGCGCCGTTTCCTCTGTGCAGTTGGCGGCGCAGCCGTCGCCGCCCCACGCGTTGCCGTCGTCACAGGTCTCATCGCCCTGCATCACCCCGTTGCCGCACCCTGCCGGCGGACCGACGATGACGGAGCCGTCGACGCTATCGGCGGGGGAGAACTCGCCGTTGGGATCCGCCGCCACGGCATCCCGCACCGCCAACGGATACACGGCTGCAGGCGCGCCGGCGGCAATCTGCACCTGGCAGGTGTAGAGCACCGACCCGTCGGGGATCGGCGTCACATCGACCAGCGACAGCACCAGCGCGCGGATGTTCGTGCAGTCCACGCCGGGCGTGCAGCCCGACGGTTGGAATGCGAAGGCGGTCGCAACTTTGTCGATCGCTGGGTTCACCGTGCACCGGGGTCGCCGGACTGCATCCGACGCGACCGCGGCAGCGGGGTGGAAGAAGAGATCGTTCTCAACCGTGGCGAACGGCAGACCGCCCGTCGCCAGACTGACGGCGACTGTGACGGTCGCACCCGCCGGCCCACTGGCTGAGCCTGCCTGGACAGCGACGACACCGGTCCGAGCCCACACCGGACTCCAACTCGTCATCCAAAGGCCAAAGAAGGCGAGGCAGATGATCCGCCGCCGCGTCGTCCGCCGATTAACGATCAACTTGGTCATTGGCGCTCAGATCAACCGGATTGGTCTGCAACGTCGACCCGACCACTCAGGTTGCTGCTTGGTACTTCGAATCCGTTGAAGGTGTCGTTCACAATCGTCTCGATCAGGGTTACTTCGTCGTCACGGAGCCTCTGGAATTCGCGTTTGCGGCACGAAATTTGCCGCGCCTGGTGAAATCGGCTCTGGGGGTTGCGCCAATCGAGCCGGTAGGAGCCCTCCGGCGTGCGACTGTCGCCCTCGCGGACCTTGGGGCTATGCGGTTTTCGTCCAAGTGCGACCGTGTAGACCTTCCGTCGAAGGACATGTCGTGCGCCTGTGCTTGGGCCACCGCCTGCGCTTCAACGTCCGCGCTCCCACCGGCGAGCTGTGGTGAATCCCCGAGATCGTCCCCCGCCCCCGCCCCGCTGGCGCCTTGGGCGAGATGGCTACTGAAAGCCCAATTCCCTCACGACTTGCATCTGGTTGGAATCAACATGCACCTCGAAAGACAGACCGCCGCCGGGAATCGGAGTCAGCTCATCCTTGGTGTGAATGACCCAGACGACGATCAGGTCTCTCTCTCTTCGATTGATCTCGATCCTATAGTCATTCTTGGACCACCCCTTCGTCTTCTCCACATAGCGGACTGCAGTAGCAATCACCTGTTCGTCGCTTTGAGTTCTCATTTCCGATCTTTCCTCGTGCGATCTCGTGCACGCGATCATACCCGCGCAAACCATCACAAGGCTCAACAAGCACGTCCACATCACCCTGCTGCCTCCTACCGTTGTCGTCGACCACTTCATCACTACGGGTAGGGAATGAACTGGTCGCCGTGGTGGGTTTTGACAACTCCTGGGACCTGGCCATATTGCGTCGTGAATGCGATGTCGCCCGGACTCGGAAGGTAGCCATAGCCCTCGGCGAATGTATTGGGGTGGGTGTGAAACCACCCCTCAAGCTTGTATACGAGCGACCATCGCGGCCTCGTTCCCAGTATCGTTGGGAGACTGTCTCGCGTACCGGCTGGGACTCGAATGACGTGTCGTGCACCCGTAAAGCGGTTTGCGCGTATCCAGCCGCCCTGCTCCACTTTTAGAGAGCCCGGCTGCCCCCTCGCGACAGTCGGCGCGTTTGGATTTGATTGAGCCCACGCCGCGTTCAGTTCGCTTGCAACATCCGGATCATTCATGAACGCTGGCGCGGCTTGAGAGCCGCCTTGGCCCTGAGGGGTGATCTGGCCGGCAAGCGCTGCGTCACCGACATACTCTCCCTGGGTAGGGTTCGCTGCTGGGTCGGCGATCCCGTAGTTCGCCCCTTGAGCGAGTAGCCCGTAGAGGCCATACGCGAGTGCCATGACGCTGACCGCCCCCGTCGCGTAGTTCCCGGTCCGGAAGCTCTCCGCGGTGCCGACCACGCCGTAGCCGGCGCTCGCCAGGGCCACGGCATTTTGGAACGCGGCGGGCGCTGCGGACAGCGGCGCGAGAATCACGGCGCCCGCCGCGAGGGAGTACAGGCTGAAGAATAGCGAGGTGCCAAAGGCCCCGATGGCCTGGGAGGCATCGCCGGTGCGGATCCCGGCGTCTATGGCGCTGCCGACGGCGGCCAACACGCCGCCGACCAGCAGCGCGGCGATGACGGCTTCGACCCATTGACCGCTGGGGTCGGTGTGGTTGGTCGGATTCCAGTTCGTGTAGGTGTACGGGTTGGCGAACTGGCGCGCTGGATCATGGGTCAGGAAGCTGCCCAGAGCCGGGTCGTAGAACCGCGCCCCGGCGTACTCCAGCCCCGAGATCGTCTCGGTCTCGTAGCCGGTGAACTCGTAGCGCGGCTGCCCGGCGGCGACCGTGAGCGAATTCCCGCTCTGATTCCAGCGGCCGCGGACGCCGCCGTAGGGTTGATAGCGGAGGTTCTCGACGTTCAGGCCGGTGGCGTCGGTCACCACCTGCACGGAGCCGAGGTGATCGTAGTGGTAGTGCCGCCAGCTCTCGGTCAGCGTCGCCCCCGCGGGGGCCGCCGCCAGGATCAGCGGCCACGGCAGGGTGGCGAGGATCCAGACGAGGCTGCCGCCGAGCGCCTGTCCGCGGGACACGCGGCCGTGCGGTTCCGATCGGCGGCGGTGGAGCGGGAGCAGGACGATCGTTCCGAGGACGACGATCCCCACGACGGCCAGCGCTTGGGCGTTCGGACCGAGGTGGAGCACCACCGCCGGGCGGTCCATGTCGACCTGGGCAAAGCGGATCGGCCCGTCGGCGCGCCCCGCCAGCTCCCAGGTGGTGTCGTTGGTGGTGCGCGAGGCCACGCGCTGGCCACCGAGATAGTAGTGACGGGTGGTGCTGCCGGTGGCGCCGCCGTCATCGACCGTCTCGATCAGGCCGCCGGCGTAGTAGCGCATGGTGAGCGGCGGCCCGCCCGCCACCTGCCGCACGGTCTGCTGGCCTTGAGCGTTGTAGGTGAAGGTCAGCACGCGGCCGTCGACCGCGGTCGTCGCCAGGCGGTCGTCGCGATCAAAGGTGTACTGTTGATACGGTTCCGGCGCGGCGCCGGGCGGCTTGTAGAGGCGGTTGCCATTGCCGTCGTGGAGGACCGGGTTCAGGGCGCCACCGGCCACGCGGATACCGGTCATCTGGTGCGGCTTGGCCGGCGTGTCGTAGAAGAACTCGCGCGCGCCCTTGATCCGCATGTTGCCCAGCGCGTCGTAGGCGAAGGCGCTCTCCACCGGGCTGGCGGCGCCTGAGATCGCTGCCAGCCGCCCGGCGAAATCGTAGCTGTACGCGGCGCTGTTGGAGCGCACGCTCCCGTCGGGGTCCACCACCGTCTTCAACATGCCGCGCTGGTCGTAGTCCTGGTATTGCAGATCGAGATAGGGCGGCGCCGTGCCTTTCTTGATGGTGATGCGCTGAAGCGCATGCCCCTCGGCGAACGCCGCGGAGCCGGCGGGGCCATGGTACTCGAAGAGGTCGGCGACGCTGTTGGCGCGCGCGATCGACAGCGGGCGGCCGAGGAAATCGCTGCACGCCTGATTGACGATCGGGGTGAGCGTGCCCCCGATCGTGGTGTGCAGTTGGCGCGGCTGCCCGGTCGCGTCGTACACGCTCTCGGTCACCTCACCGTCGGGGTACGTCGTCTTCCAGGGCCGGTCGGCCGCGTCATACACGGTCGTGAATACGGCCCAGGTTTCGACGCCGTCGACCTCGATCCGCTGGCTGCTGCCGATCACGCGGCCGCGGATGTCGTAGCGGGAGCGCCTCTCGCCGCTCGCGTCCACGACCGACGTCAGGCGGCCCTTCCCCTTGTTCACGACCGCGGACGCCCCCGGCGTCGCCATGTAGCTGGTCTGATCGTAGATGTAGGTGATCTCCGCTGCCCCCGTGCATGGGTGCACGGTGCTGTCGTCGGCGAAGGTGTCCTTCTGCACCGGCCGGTTCAGCACGTCGTAGCAGTACTGGATGTGCTGGTTCGGCTTGGGATCGTCCTGAAAGACCAGGTTGCCGGCCGCGTCGTAGCGGTAGGTCCAGGTGCCGGAATCCGGGTCGACGGTCTGGGTCTTGCGCCCCAGCAGGTCGTAGGTGTGGCGCATCTGCGTGTTCGCATTGTCGTTCATCGTCGTGGTCAGCACCCGGCCCGCGCCATCGTACGTGGTCACGGTCCACGCGTAGAGCGTCGTCCCGTTGTAGGTCTCCTGGCGAACCGTCCGGCCGTAGGTGTCGCTGACCGAGACGGTCTTGTGGCCTTCGGGGTCGATCACCGTCGCGCGACCGCGATCGTAGAACATGCTCGTGGATCGTCCCGCGCCGCTGCTGCCATTGTTCGGCTTGGTGACCTGATACGGACGCCCGAACGGATCCTGGAACGCCCCGCCGCCCAGGCGATAGTCGTACAACGTCACCCCGTTGCTGCGCGTTCCGAACGGCGCGGGGTAGGGGTCGTACGTCCTGGCAACGCGACCCGCCGCGTTGTAGACGGTGTCGCCGCTGACCACGACCGTCTCGTCATTGGCACAATTCACGACGCGCTGCGACGTGGTGTAGCGCTGGCGACCGAGCGCGTCGAAGTACTGCGTCGCGGCGACATAGCCGGTCGAGTGGTTGGGTTCCCGCCGCTCCACGGTCACGGAGGAATAGTCGGCGGCGCCGCTGGCGAAGTAGTACGTGTAGCGCTCGGTCGCCGCCGTGGACGATGCCTGTGTACAATTGGTCACCGAGTCACCCGCCCGCGCCAGGCAACGCAGCCGGCCGGCGGCATCATACGCGTAGAGTGTCAGGGACAGGTTCGGGTCGAAGACGGCGAGCGGCACGCCCCAGCGGTAGTCCACCGCGGTGATGACTTGATGCCCGAGCGCGTTCGCTTCGACCAAGGGGTACAGACCGACCGCATCGTAGGTCGTCGTGCGCACCTGGTCGAGCTCGTCCTTCGTGCTGACGACGTTCCCGAGGTCGTCATACTCGGTATGGATCTTCACCTTCGTGCCGGCGCCGGCGCGACCGCGCCGATCTGCCGGCTGCATAGTACGCCGCAGGTGAAATCGACAAGGTGGATTTTCGCTAACCCCTGTTAGGGATTCCCCTGACGCCCCTCCCCGGGTGCGCCCCCTTTTCATCCCCCCCATCGACTCGCTACCATCCGCCGCGGTGAAGGCGGTGGCGAGGGGCTCGGCGGCGCGCCTGGCGCGCGCGCGGCTACGTGGACCGGCGCGGCGGCGGGTGCGGCCGACGCCGGCCC
>JBOHWA010001029.1:0-3968 GCA_050735855.1 Binatia bacterium | reverse complement strand
CGACAAACAGCGCCGCGGCCGCCAGGCCGACGCGGAGAAGGACCACGGTCAGTGGCGGCACTTCGGCCAGGGCCACCTTGGAAAAGAAGAAGGAGCCGCCCCAGAGCACCGACAGCGTCAGCAGCAGCGCCCAATCGCCGGTGCCGACGGAAACGGCCGTGGAGGTATTCGATGAGGGCATGGACGGGTTACCTGCTGACGCTTGCACAAGCCTCTGGATGTCGCGACGTCCGATTGCCACCCGAATCCTCCGGTACAAATGATTGGAGTGCACCCTTTGGGTGAGACAAAAGAATCAGGGACAGTCCAGGGTAAGCGACCTTGAAGGCGGCGATATCGCCGCCTTCAAGGTCGGCAAGATTTCTTCGTACTCCTGCGGCGACAGGTAATCGAGCGCCGAGTGAAGCCGCTGGCGATTATAGATCTGTTCGATGAAGCTGCCGATCCCGCCGCGCGCATCGGCGAGGTCGCGATAGGCGCTGGCGTCGACCTCTTCGTGCTTCAGCGTCTTCATGAAGCTCTCCGCCTTGGCATTGTCATAGGGATTGCCGACCCGGCTCATGCTCGCCCGGATGTCGAACGCTTTGAGGATCGCCGTGTAGTCACCGCACGCATACTGCACGCCGCGATCGGAATGGTGGATGAGGCTGCCCGGCGGCGGGCGGCGGCAGCCGATCGCCATCTCGAGCGCCGCGATCGCAAGCCGCGCCTCCAGGTGCGTCTCCAGGGCCCAGCCGATGACACGCCGGCTGAACGCGTCCAGCACGATGGCCAGATAGCCAAACTCCTCGGCCAGATGCACATAGGTGATGTCGGCGACCCAGAGCTGATCGAGCCCGGTCAACTCCATCCCGCGGGCAAGATTGGGCACCACTCGCCAGCCGTGCCTGGAGTCCGTCGTCGTCGGCACGAACGGGCGCACGCGCAGGCACAGCAGATTGTCCTCCCGCATCAGGCGCAGCACCCGCTTGTGGTTGGCCTGCCAGCCCTCGCGGCTCAGCAGGGCGCCGATCCGCCGATAGCCATAGTGACGGTTGGTCAGGGCAAGCCGCTGCAACGCGTCCCGCAGTTCCGTCTCCTCCTGGCGCGGCGCCGAAGCCTGCCAATGACGATAATAGCCAGCCCGGCTCACGCCACCCAGCCGGCACAGGTGTTCGATGCCCAGATCGCCTTGCGACGGGGACGAGGTCATCGCTTGGATGACCGTGTAGAGACCGTCCCGCCAGGTGCGCCGCTCTGCGGGCGCTCTTGCCTGACTTGCCGCAAGGCTCGCCGAAAAAAATCGAGGTCGACCTGCTGCTGGCCGATCTTGCGCTCCAGTTCGGCGATCCGACGCTCCGCCCTGGCCAGCGCGTCCGGCGGCGCCCGCTCCGGCATCGGCCCCGGCATCGAGGGCACAAGCGGCGCCTCGCAACCACCCTGTATCGCCAAAGCCTCTGCTTTGGTCGGGCGCCCCCGGCTGCGCAGCGCCACTGGCCCGCCCGCTCGAAATCGCTCTCGCCACTGATAGAGATACTTCCGCCGAACCCCGAGTTCACGGGCCAGCGCGCTCACATTCTCGCCCGCTGCCATCCGGGCCAGCGCAGCCAGCTTGAATTCCCGGCTGAAAAGCTGCTTCGATTCCTCCGTCATCAGTCCTCCATCCAAGGAGAACTGTCCCCTATTTCACTGTCTCATTCTATGGGTGCACTCCATGATACGTACGTGTTTTTTTTCACAGACCCGATCCTATATTAACGATAAAGCATTGCGACGCAGTGAAATATCCCCCTTACTGAGGGTCAGAGTCGCGGGAGCACCATGTCGGACGCCATCGAACACCTCTATGACAGCGTGCTGGCCCTTCGCTACGCCGCACCGGAGCGCTCGCGCACCGCCAAGCTGTTTCGCGAAGGCATGCCCAAAATGGCCAAGAAGCTGGCGGAGGAAGCGGCCGAGGTCGCGCTCGACGCCGTGCAGGGCAACCGTGGCGCCGTGGTCCTCGAAAGCGCCGATCTTCTGTACAATCTTTGCGTCCTGTGGGCGCAGGCCGGGATCACGCCGGAGGAAGTCTGGGCCGAACTCGAGCGCCGCGAGAAGATGATGGGCGTGGCGGAGAAACTGCCGAAGGTGCCCTCGCTTCTCCACAGCGCGCCCGTGGCCTGAGGGAGTCGCCGGCTTCGACCGCAGCTCAGGCTCGATCGATCACATGGAAGAACGAGCCGGTGACGTGGCCGCGCCGGCCGCCCATCGCCCCGAGTTCCGCACCGTTCGCATCCCTGACCAGGAACGGCGCATCGTCCCCCGCATGCAACGTCGTCGCATAGTGGAATTCATGCCCACGCAGCGCGCTGCCCGCCGGGCCGAGCAGGCAATCGGCGGCGAGGCGGGCATGGCGGTAGCCCAGCGACATCTTGCGCCGGGCGAAGCTGGTTTCGAGGTCGAGCAGGCCCGCCAGCTCATGGGCGGCGCCATCGGCGTCGACCAGCACCCGGCCGAGCGTCATGTAGCCGCCGCACTCGCCGTGCACCGGCCTTGTCCGCGCAAAGCGCCGCAGGCCGTCGAGAAACCGCGCATTGGCCGCGAGCCGTCCGGCATGCAGTTCCGGATAGCCGCCGGGCAGCCAGGCGACATCGGCGCTGTCGTCCGGCGCCTCGTCGGCGAGCGGCGAGAACGGCAGGATGCTCGCCCCCTTGGCCCGCCACCCCTCGACCAGGTGCGGGTAGATGAAGGAGAAAGCGGCGTCGCTCGCCAGCGCGATGCGCTGCCCCGGTGGATCGAGGCAGGCGCCCGGCGTGCCCAAGGCAGGCGTCGTCGGCCGCGCCAGGGCGCGCACGGCGGCAAGATCGACATGCGCCGCGACGAAATCGGCCAGCGCCTCGAGGATGCGGTCCAGCCCGGCGATCTCGCCGGCCTGCACCAGGCCCAGATGCCGTTCGGGCAGCACGAGATCGCTGCGCCGCGGCAGCGCTCCGACGACTTTCAGCCCGGCCGCTTCGATGCCCCGGCGCGCCAGGGCGAGGTGGCGCTCGCTCGCCACCTTGTTGAGCACGACGCCCGCCACGGCGACGTCGGGCCGGAACGTGGCGAACCCCTTCGCCACCGCGCCGGCCGACTGGCTTTGGCCCGAGACGTCGAGAACCAGAAGCACCGGCCAGCCGGTTCGCGCCGCGATGCCCGCCGAGGAGCCGTCATCGGTCGCCCCCGGCGCGGCGACACCGTCGAACAGCCCCATCAGCGCTTCGCAGACGACGATGTCGGCGGAGGCCGATGCCGCCGCCACCAGCCCGTCCAGAACGGCCGGCCGCATCGCCCAGCCA
Organism: Binatia bacterium; assembly: GCA_050735855.1. GTDB lineage: Bacteria > Desulfobacterota > Binatia > HRBIN30 > CADEER01 > JBOHWA01. The sequence goes on along the minus strand of JBOHWA010001029.1, from coordinate 669 downwards.
TCGAGGTTGCGGCTGGGACGGCCCGCCGCGATGGCATGAAATCCCGGATCGATGTAATCCGGCCCGCACTTCATCGGCTGCACCGCGACGCCTGCGCGGGCGAACGCCCGCAGCAGGCCGAGCACGAGCGTGGTCTTGCCGGAACCGGAGCGGGGGGCGGCGATGAGAAGGCCTGGGGCGGTCATGCCCCGTTCCTGCCCCGCGCAGGGCTGCCATGCAAGCGCCGGATGACCAAAGGCCGGGCTTCGGGCGCCGGCACCTTGCACAGGCCTCGCCTCATGCCCATGTTGGTTGTCGGCGGGGGAACCTGCCACGGGAGGATGCCGGATCGGGTCCTCCCTGCTCCAAAGTCGCTTCTAGCGAGGACTTTGAAATGTCGCGCGTACCCACACTGAGTTCGCCCTTCCTGCTGGGCTTCGATGAAATCGAGCGTGCGCTCGATCGCGTGGCCAAATCCGCCGGGGACGGCTACCCGCCCTACAATATCGAACGGGTCGGATCGCCGGAACGACCGCCGGAGCGCCTGCGCATCACGCTCGCCGTCGCCGGCTTCGTCCGCGACGAGCTGGACGTGACCGTCGAGGAGAACCAGCTCGTCATCCGTGGCCGCCAGCAGGACGACAAGACCCGCATCTTCCTGCACCGCGGCATCGCCGCCCGCCAGTTCCA
>JBOHWA010001028.1:0-3522 GCA_050735855.1 Binatia bacterium | reverse complement strand
GCCGCACGCCGACCGGCGGCCGGCTGCTCGCCGTACCGCCCGACTGGGCCGACGCCCTGGGGCGCGGCGAGCTGGTGCTGGTCGACGAGCAGCGCCGCGCCGACAGCCCCCTGCCGGCGCCGTGGTCGGGGCTCGACGCCAAGCTGCTCGCCCCGCTGCGCGCCAACGGCGCACTGGTCGGCGTGCTGGTGCTCGGCCCGCCGCCGCGCCGCCATCCCTACACGCCGCACGACTGCGCCTTCCTGCGCACCGCCGCCTACCAGATCGCCCTCGCGTTGCTCGGCAGCCGCGCCTTCGACCAGCTCGACGAGCTCAACGGCCGCCTCGCCGCGCTCAATGCCGGCCTGGAACAGCAGGTCGAAGAACGCACCGCCGCGCTGCACGCCAAGAACGAGGAGCTCAATCAGTCGCTCGCCGAGCTGCAGCGCGCCTACAAGCAGCACGAGCAGAATCACAACGGCATGCTGCGCGCCGAGCGCCTCGCGACGCTCGGGCGGCTGACTGCCGGGCTGGCGCACGAGATCAACACGCCGCTCAGCGCGGTGATGAACGCGCTGCGCCTGATCAGCGACCTCAGCCGCGAGTACGACACCGCCATCGGCGACCCCGACGTGCTGCCCGACGACCATCACGAGATCGCCCGCGAGCTGCTGGCGCACGCCACCGCCGCCACCGAATGGGCGGGCAAAGCCGCCGCCTACATCCGCGGCGTCAAGGCGCACGGCCGCGACACCCGCACCAGCCCGGCCCAGCCGTTCGCCCTGCGCGATGCGCTCGAGGACGCGCGCGCCCTGGTCGCCCACCGGCTGCAGATCGCCGCCTGCAAGCTAGAACTCTGGGAGGACCCGCCGGGGCTGACGCTGATCGGCGACCGCAGCCAGCTCGGCCAGGTGCTGGTCAACCTGATCAGCAACGCCGTCGACGCCTACGAGGAGCGCGAGCTGACCGGCGGCCGCGTCCACCTGCAGGCGACGCGCAGCACCGGCGGCGGCCTGCGGCTGCGTGTCACCGACTGGGCCGGCGGCATCCCCGCCGCGGTCCTGCCGCACGTCTTCGAAGAGCTCTACACCACCAAGAGCGTCAGCAAAGGCACCGGCCTCGGCCTGTGGATCGCCCGCGCACAGGTCGAGCAGGGCTTCGGCGGCACGCTCGACGTCATCACCAACAACGGCTCCAGCTGCTTCACCGCCGAGTTCCCCGCCAGCGCCTGCGGCGACATCCCCGACGCCCCGCGCCCTCTGCGCCGCGCCCTCGCGGCAGCCCCGGCGCCCGCCGCGGCCGTCGCGCACGCCATGTAGCCCTTCCTCCCCCGGAGGGCGCCGCATCCCCGGCGCCGCGCTCGCAACGAGCACCCCACCCCAACCCTCCCCGGCCCGGAGGGCGCGGCGCCCTCCCCTCTCCCCCCAGCTTGCCTATCCCGCCATGGTCAATCCGCCGCTGACGCTCAGCACCTGACCGGTGATGAAGTCGGCCGACGGCGACGCGAAGAAGGCCACCGCCGCGGCGATCTCCTCCGGCGTGCCGAGGCGGCGGAAGGGCACCGCGCGGGTCATCGCCTCGATCACCCGCGCCCCCTGCTCGCCCTGCGTGATCTCGTCGAGCAGCGCCGTCTGCGTCGGGCCGGGGCAGACGACGTTGACGTTGATGCGGTGGCGCGCCAGCTCGCGCGCCATGGTCTTGGAGAACGAGATGACGCCGCCCTTGCACGCCGCGTAGACGGCCTCGCCGCTGCTGCCGACGCGCGCCGCGTCGGAGCTGATGCTGACGATCTTGCCGCACCCGGCGGCGATCATGTCGTCGAGCACCGCGCGGGTGCAGTAGATCGGCCCCTTGAGGTTGATCGCGATCAACCGATCCCAGAGCTCGGGCGTGTTCTGCACGAAGGGCTCGAGGCGGTCCCAGCCGGCGTTGTTGACCAGCACGCCGATCGGTCCGAGGGCGTCGCCCGCGGCGGCGACGGCGGCCCGCACGGCGGCGAAGTCGGTGACGTCGACGCGCACCGCCTGCGCCGTGCCGCCGGCGGCGCGGATCACAGCCTCGGTCTCCGCCGCGCGCCGCGCGTCGATGTCGGCCACCGCTACGCCCATCCCGTCGGCCGCCAGGCGGCGCGCGATGGCGCGCCCAATCCCGCTGCCGGCGCCGGTGACGAACGCCGCCGTGCTCGTCGCCGCGCCGCTCATCGCCGAGCCCGCCAGCGCCACTGCGCGCATCCAAGCTCTGCTGCCATGGCCACCCTCCTGGTCACCGTCGACCGCTGCGTCGCCACTGCGTGGCGGCCCGGCAGGCTACGTCGGGCGGCCCGGCGCCGACAAGCGCGCGTCAGGTCCGCTCGTCGTGCGCCAGCTCGAAGCGGCGCAGGTAGGCGACGTACTCCGGCGGCAGACCGTGCTCGTCGGCGCCAGCCAGCAACAGTCCCATGTACCGCGGCGAGGGCTTCCGCCCCGGTGAACCGAATTTCGAATGATAGATGAAGGCGGTGATCGTCTCGCCGCTCGCCGCCGCCACCGCGACTGCGTGGCGTGCATAGAATCCCCCTGTGACGCCCTCGGTGGTGTCGAGGTGCGCGGCCTCCGCGTGCGTGATGTGATGCAGCACGCCGCAGACGCGCGCGGTCTCGTCCGGCACCAGGTTCGCCACCCCGCGCTCGCCCGGGCCGACGGGGAGATCGAAGCACAGCCGCCAACTCGCCAGCCACCCCCAGGTCGAGGCCGACGGCTGGATCCGCCGCTGTTCGACGAAGATCGCCCGACTCATGTTGCTGCCGTAGGCGAAATACCACAGCGTCTCGCTCACCGCGCGAACGTGCCACGCGGCTGCAGCGAGTGCCAGCCGCGCGCCACGCGCAAGCCGTGCACTAGCGTTGCGTGATCCACTGCTGGAACTCGTCCTGCTTCTGCAGCTCGAGAAACTGCGGCGCCCAGACACCGTAGCCGCAGTCCTTGAACGGCAACCCCAGCCCGCCGACGACCTCGGCCATGGTCTCGGGACAGAACGCGAAGAAGCGCAGCCGTGCGATCGCGCCCTCGAGCGCTTCGAAGCGCAGGACGTCGCGCACCAGCGGCGGGCGCGGCGGATCGATATCGTACCAGACGACGAGGATCGGCTCGCCCAGGTACGTGTGTCGTTCGGCCCGCGGTTCGCCCTTCTCGAGGAAGAGGCTGTAGTAGAGCGACGAATCGCGAATGGCATCGCGTCCGTGCGACGCGCCGATGCCGACCACCTCGCCGACGGCATCGCTGCGCAGGAGCGCGGCGACGCGCGCCAGGTCGCGCGCGTTGAAGGCGGCGACGAACTGATCGAGCAGCGCCTCGCTCGCCGGCGTGGCGCACCGCAGCGGCGCGGGCTCGGCGAGCTTGCCGCGACCGCGATGCAGCGCCGCCTTCACCGCCCCGGTGGTCGTCTGCAGGATCGTGGCGATCTCCTCCAGGCGAAAGTCGAAGATGTCCTTCAGCACCAGCGCGGCGCGCTCCTGCGGCGGCAGGAGGCCGATCAGGTGGCGGGCCGCGTCGCGCACCTCCAACC
>JBOHWA010001027.1:0-2600 GCA_050735855.1 Binatia bacterium | reverse complement strand
GCCCTCCACCAGACGTGGGATCGCGCTGGCGGTGAGGCAAGCCGCGCTGCAGGACGCGGCCGCGAAGGCGGCACACCAGGTGTGCACCGGATTCAACAGGACCCACGCGGCCCCGCCGCCCAGCGTTTCAACCGATTCGGTAAGTTGCTAGCTTCTGAAGCCCCGCGACCCGCCGAGGGCGCGGAGCTGAGCAGGAGGATCTTGCCGATGGAGGACACGACGAAGCGCGCCGATCTGGGCCTCTGGCGCGATCTGGCGGCCAAGGAGCGCAAGGGCGCCCCGGCCGAACAGCTGGTCTGGCACACGCCGGAGGGCCTCGACGTCAAACCGCTCTACACGCGCGCCGACGTCGACGGGCTCGACTTCACCGATTCCGTCCCGGGCGTCTTCCCCTTCCTGCGCGGGCCGCGCGCGACGATGTACGCCGGCCAGCCGTGGACCATCCGCCAGTACGCCGGCTTCTCGACCGCCGAGGAGTCGAACGCGTTCTACCGCAAGAACCTCGCCGCCGGGCAAATGGGCCTGTCGGTCGCCTTCGATCTCGCCACCCATCGCGGCTACGACAGCGACCACCCCCGCGTCGTCGGCGACGTCGGCAAGGCCGGCGTGGCGATCGACTCGGTCGAGGACATGAAGATCCTCTTCGACGGCGTGCCGCTCGAGAAGATGTCGGTGTCGATGACCATGAACGGCGCCGTCCTGCCGGTGCTGGCGAGCTTCATCGTCGCCGGCGAGGAGCAGGGCCTGACGCGCGACCAGCTCACCGGGACCATCCAGAACGACATCCTCAAGGAGTTCATGGTCCGCAACACCTACATCTACCCGCCGACCCCCTCGATGCGCATCGTCGCCGACATCATCGCGTTCACCTCGCAGGAGATGCCGCGCTTCAACTCGATCTCGATCAGCGGCTACCACATGCAGGAAGCCGGAGCGACGTGCGACCTGGAGCTCGCCTTCACCATCGCCGACGGCCTGGAGTACGTGCGCGCCGCGTTGTCGAAGGGCCTCGACATCGACGCCTTCGCCGGCCGCCTGTCGTTCTTCTGGGCGATCGGCATGAACTTCTACATGGAGGTCGCGAAGATGCGCGCCGCGCGCCTGCTCTGGGCGACGCTGATGCAGCGGCATTTCAAGCCCCAGAAGCCGGCGTCGCTGATGCTGCGCACGCACTGCCAGACCTCGGGCGCCAGCCTCACCGAGCAGGATCCGCACAACAACATCATCCGCACCACGATCGAGGCGATGGCCTCGGTGTTCGGCGGCACGCAGAGCCTGCACACCAACTCCTTCGACGAGGCGATCGCGCTGCCGACCGATGCCTCGGCGCGCATCGCGCGCAACACGCAGCTCATCCTGCAGCTGGAGACCGGCATCCCCAAGGTCGTCGATCCGTGGGCCGGCTCGTACTTCATGGAGTCGCTCACCCACGCGCTGGCGACCAAGGCGCTCGGCATCATCGAGGAGGTCGAGCGGCTCGGCGGCATGACCAAGGCGATCGAAGCCGGCATGCCGAAGCTGCGCATCGAGGAGACCGCGGCGCGGCGCCAGGCGCGCGTCGATCGCGGCGAGGACATCAACGTCGGGGTCAACAAGTTCCGCCTCGACGAGGAGCCCGAGATCGACACGCGCGAGATCGATAACACCGCGGTGCGCGAATCGCAGGTGGCGCGGCTGCAGCAGATCAAGGCGGCGCGCGACGCCGGCAAGTGCCAGGCGGCGCTCGACGCGCTGACCACGTCGGCCGAGAACGGCCAGGGCAACCTGCTGGCGCTGGCGGTCGAGGCGGCGCGCGCACGCGCCACCGTCGGCGAGATCTCCAGCGCTTTGGAGAAGGTGTGGGGCCGCTACCACGCCGACATCAAGTCGATCTCCGGCGTCTACGGCGCGCAGTTCAGTGACGACGCCGACTGGCAGGCGCTGAGCAAGGAGATCGAGCAGTTCGCCAGCGAGCACGGCCGCCGGCCGCGCATGCTGGTCGCCAAGGTCGGCCAGGACGGTCACGACCGCGGCGCCAAGGTGATCGCGACCGCGTTCGCCGACCTCGGCTTCGACGTCGACGTGGGCTCGCTGTTCCAGACGCCCGAAGAGGTCGCGCGCCAGGCGATCGAGAACGACGTGCACGCGGTCGGCGTGTCGACGCAGGCCGGCGGCCACAAGACGCTCGTGCCGCAGCTGATCGCGGCGCTGCGCGCGCAGGGCGGCGGCGACGTGCTGGTCGTGTGCGGCGGAGTGATCCCGGCGCAGGACTATGCCTTCCTGCGCGAGCACGGCGTGTCGAACGTGTTCGGGCCGGGCACGCAGGTGCCGAAGGCCGCGCGCGAGGTGCTGCGCTCGATTCGCGAGCGCCGCGCATGACGAAGCTCCACGCCCCCGCGGACTTCGTCGCGGGGGTGCGTGCCGGGGATCGGCGCGTGATCGCGAAGACCATCACGCTGCTCGAGAGTCGCCGCACCGGGGACCGCGAACGCGGTCAGGAGGTGCTCGACGCGCTGATGCCCGACACGGGCCGCGCGATCCGCATCGGCATCACCGGCCCGCCTGGCGTGGGCAAGAGCTCGTTCATCGAGACGCTCGGCCTCTCGCTCGTGGGCCAGGGG
>JBOHWA010001026.1:0-8315 GCA_050735855.1 Binatia bacterium | reverse complement strand
CGGTATTGCTGATGACGACCATCCACGATCTGACCACGCCGGCGTTGATCGTCGACGCCGACCTGCTCGAGCAGAATCTCGCCACCATGGCCGCCGCCCTGCCCGGCGCGCGCCTGCGGCCGCACGTCAAGGCGCACAAGTGCACGGCGCTGGCCAAGCGCCAGGCGGCGCACGGCCACCACACCTTCTGCTGCGCCACCGTGCGCGAGATGGTGGGCATGGCCGCGGCGGGCCTCGGCACCGATCTCCTGCTCGCCAACGAAACGCTCGACGCGCGCCGGCTGGCGCCGCTCGAGGCGCGCGTCACCGTCGCCGTCGATTCCGAGGCAACCATCGCCGCGGCCGCCGCCGCCGGCGGCGCGGTGCGCGAGGTGGTGATCGACGTCAACGTCGGCCTGCCGCGCTGCGGCTGCGATCCCGCCGATGCCGGCCGCCTCGCCGATCTGGCGCGCCAGCGCGGCCTCGCCGTGCGCGGCGTCATGGGCTACGAGGGCCATGCCGTCGGCATGGACGACCGCGCCGTGCGCGAGCAGCTCTGCGCCAGCGCCATGGAGCTGCTGCTGGCGGCGCACGCGCAGACCGGCGGCGAGCTGATCTCCGCCGGCGGCACCGGCACCTACGACATCAACACCTGGGCGAACGAGATCCAGGCCGGCTCATACGTGTTGATGGACACCGCCTACGGCAAGCTCGACACGCCCTTCGTGCAGGCCTTCTGGGTGTGGTCGACGGTCATCTCGGTGGCGCCCGCCTACGCCGTCGCCGACTGCGGCCTGAAGTCGCTCGGCATGGACCACGGCAACCCGACGGTCGTCGGCGGGTCGGTGTGGTTCTGCTCCGACGAGCACACCACCTTCGCGCCCGATCAGCCCGCCCGCGTCGGCGACCGCATCCGCGTCACCCCCGGCCACATCGACCCGACCATCGCCTACCACGAGCAGATGCACGTGGTGTCAGGCGAGCGGGTGCTGGAGACCTGGCCCGGCGCCCTCCACTTGGAATCAGCGCGGGGCGTCGAACTGCACCATCGTCGGGTAGCGCGTCACCTCGACGTAACCCATGCGGCGATAGATCGGGTCGCCCATCACCGAGGCCTGCAGCGCGGCGATGCGCGCGCCGAGGTCGAAGCCGGCGTTGCCGGCGGCGCGCGTGCAGAGCTCGGCCAGGCCGCGGCCGCGCGCCGCGGGGCTGGTCCCCACCCAATAGATCCCGGCGACGCCGTGCGAGACGATGGTCATGGCGCCGGCGGCGGCGGTGCCGTCGATCTCGGCCACGAAGGCGACGATGTGCGGCGCGACCAACGCCTCGAGTCGGGCGAACTGCGCCGGTGCCACACCGCCCGGCATCCCCAGCGAGGCGTAGGCGCTGTCCATCAGCACGCCGAACGCCACCGCGTCATCGAGCGTCGCGACACGGCGCAGCGTCACCCCGGCGGCCGCCACCGCATCGGCCAGGCGATGATCGAGCACCATGCCCGGCGCCTCACCGAACTGCGTCAGACCCGCCGCGGCCGCCGCCAGTCGCAGATCCTCGTCGGCGTGGGCGCGGATGATGATCGAGAAGCCGCGCCCGCGCGGGGCGAAGAAGGCGCGCGCCCGGTCGATCACCTCGGCCGGCGACGCCTCCGGGCCGGTGCGCATGGCGCCGTTGGTCAGCACCGGCAGCGGGTGCGCCGAGGCATAGACCATGACGCCGCCCTCGTCGTGCACCGCCCCGCCACAGCGCCGCGCCAGCTCGCGCATCGCCTCGGCATAGTTGAGGTCGGACAGCTCGCGCAGTTCCTCGCTTCGCATGCGGCGAACCTTACCCGCGTGTCGCGCGCGCCGACAAGGACTGTCCACGGCCGTCGCGGAAAAGCAGCAAGGGGGGAAATCCGTTCGGTGCGATCGAGCGTACAGCTCAGATGAGAGCCCCAGTGTCGCTCGGACCATCTCAGATGCTCGCATCGAGGGGCGCTGCCGGCCCGGGCCCAAGAACTGAAGGAGGACGTGCATGAAGAACATGACGAGGCAGTCTGTCATCGTCGCGCTGGCGATGATTGTCGGCGTTACCGGGGCCGTGCGCTCGTGGGCGGCGGACCACCGCGACGGGCCTGGCGTTCGCGCCGACCCGGCCGCGGACATCAACGACGTCTTCGCCTGGATGGGGCCGGGCGCGGACCGCGTCTACCTGGTGATGACCGTCTTCCCGTTCGCCAGCGCCGAGGCGCGCTTCTCGGACAGCGCCCAGTACGTCTTCCACACCGCCAGCGGCCCGGCCTTTGGCCAGGCCGCCGCGCAGGAAGTGAACGTGATCTGCACGTTCGACGCCGCCCAGGCGATCACCTGCCGGGTCGGCGACACCACCACCCTGGTCTCCGGCGACGCCAGCGCGTCCGCCGGCCTGCTGTCGAGCGACGGCCGCCTGCGCGTCTTCGCCGGGCTGCGCAACGACCCGTTCTTCTTCAATCTCAACGGCTTTCAGCGCACGACGCGCATAGTCGCCGGGGCGGCGAGCAGCCTGACGTTCGACCCCGCCGGATGTCCGGCGCTCGACCCGGCGACCTCGCAGACCCTGGTCCAGCAGCTGCAGACCGAGCCCGACGGCTCCCCCGCCACCGACGAGTTCGCCGGCGCCAACGGGCTCGCCCTGGTCCTCTCGGTCGACAAGTCGCTGCTCACCGCCAACGGCGCGATCCTCGCCGTGTGGGGCAGCACCAACCGCGCCCCCAGCGCCAACTGCCTCGGCGACGGCGACGGCGACGGGGTGGTGCGGATCAACGAGATCATCGCCGCCGTCAACAGCTCGCTGGATGGGTGCGAGACCGCGTCGACCCGGCTGCTCGGCGTTCAAGTCGAGCGTATGGGCCGCGCCGCGATCAACACCGCAGTGACCGACCCATTCTTCGCCAGCGAGGAGGAGCACGGCGCCGTGCAGAACGAGTTCAACGCCAGCCCCGATCCGACCAAATGGGCGGAGCTGTTCGCCGCCCGCTCAGCCGCCAACCTGGCCATCCTGGACAGCCTCGACACCGTCTGCGGCAACCAGCTCGTGGCGGGGCCGCAGCCGGTCGCCGGTCGCTACGACACGCTCGCCGGGGTGCTGGCCGACGATCGCCTGTACGTCAACACCGCGTCGGGCACCTGCCAACAGTACCTCGCCGTCGAGGGCAACGCGGTGGGTATCACCAATGACGATTGCGGCGGGCGCACGCCGCTGCACGACACCGTCGACGTCAGCTACTCGGTGCTCGCCATCGGCCAGCTGACCGGGGTCGGCGACGGCATCGCGCAGGACTCGGACGGCCAGGCGTCCCTGACCGTCTTCCCCTTCCTCAACGACCCGGTGGCCGCCGGCTCCTGATCGGGCAACCCACGGATTGTGCGGATACAAGCCATGACCCCAAGTCCGCGGGAGTCCTCCGTGCAATCCGGAAATCCGCGCAATCCGTGGTCGTCTCTGTTCCTGTCCTGGTCGCTCGCCCTGCTCCTCAGCGCCTGCCGCTCTTCGCCGACGACACTGCAGGCCAGGGCGGAGCCGGCCGCGCGCCGGGTGTTCATCGAAGAACCGATCCGCACCACCGACGCGGACATCGCGATGCGCAACCTCGAGGCGCAGATCGACCACCTGCAGCGACTGACCGCGCGCGGCGCCAGCACGGCCGGCCAGCGTGCCGGCCTGGTCGAGCTCATCGCGGCGCGCGCCCAGTACACCGGCAGCGTCGCCGACCGCGAGCAGGCGCTGGCGCTGGCCGAGAACCTGGCGCGCGAGTTTCCCAATCAGCCGGTGGCGCTGTTGGCCCGCGCCCGCAGCCGCGCCGCCCTTCATCGCTTCGCCGAGTCGCTCGCCGACCTCGATCACGCCGCCGGGCTGGGCGCGTCGCCCGCCGCGGTCGCCGGGCTGCGCGCGGTCGTCTACCAGGCGCTCGGCCGCTACGACGAGGCATTCGCCCTGCGGCGCGCCAGCGCCGAACACAACCCGAGCGCCGACAACCTCGGCGCCCTGGCATCGGTCCAGGCGGCGCGCGGCAGGGTCGACGACGCCGCGCGCCTGTTCGCCGAGGCGCGCTGGAGCTATCGCGACATCTCACCCTTCCCGCTGGCCTTCCTGTACTTCGACGAAGGCGCCATGTGGATGTTGCACGGCGACCTCGAACGGGCCCGGGCGCTGTTCACCGCCGCGCACCGGCGCCTGCCGGCGTTCGCCGCCGCGCGCTGTTACCTGGCCGAGGTCGAAGCGGCGCTCGGCGAGCGCGACGCCGCCATCGCCCGGCTCACGCCGCTGGCGCGCGCCGCCGACGATCCGCACGCCGCCGCCCTGCTGGCGCGCATTCTGGCCGACGCCGGTCGCGCCGATGAAGCCGCCGCATGGCGTTCCGCCGCAGCGCGGCGCTACGAGGAGCTCGTCGCGGCCCATCCCGATGCCTACGGCGACCACGCCGCCGAGCTCTGGCTCGACGCTGGCGGTCCGACGCAGTTTACCCTGCCGCTGGCACGCCACGCCCCCGCCCCCAGGCGCCTGGCGCGCACCAGTTGGTAGGCGACGCCACCTGCTGCCCCACCGCTCCGCGGCACGGCACGCCGTGAGGAGGGGCGGCAACGCGGTGTGACGCGCTACCACGGCTGGTGGTCGAGTGGTAAGGAAACCTCTTTCCTCCGACCCGACCAAATCAAAAGGAGCGCACGTCATGGGGGCATTGCAGGGGATTCGCGTCATCGAGATGGCCGGACTCGCGCCGGCGCCGTTCTGTGGGATGATCCTCGCCGACTTCGGCGCCGACGTCGTGCGCGTCGACCGCGTCGGCGCCGGTTCCATGGACCAGCTGGCGCGCGGCAAGCGCTCGGTGGCGGTGAACCTGAAGAGCCCGGAGGGCGTCGAGACGGTGCTGCGCCTGGCGGAGAAGGCCGACGTGCTGCTCGAGCCCTACCGCCCCGGCGTCATGGAACGGCTCGGGCTCGGCCCGGATGTCGCCTGCGCGCGCAACCCCAAGCTGGTTTTCGCGCGCTTGACCGGCTTCGGTCAGGACGGGCCCTACGCCACCATGGCCGGGCACGACATCAACTACATCGCCATCTCCGGCGCGCTGTCGCTGCTCGGGCGCAAGGGCGAGAAGCCGCTGTTCCCGGTCAACCTGCTCGGCGACTTCGCCGGCGGCGGCATGCTGTGCGCGCTCGGCATCGCGCTCGCGCTGCTCGAGCGGGTCGGCTCTGGGCGCGGCCAGGTGATCGACACCGCCATGGTCGACGGCGCCGCGTACCTGAGCACCTTCGTTTACAAATTCCGCAACTCCGGCATGTGGCGCGACGAGCGCGGCACCAACATGCTCGACAGCGCGGCGCCGTTCTACGACACCTATCGCACCAAGGACGATCAGTTCGTGTCGGTCGGCGCCATCGAGCCGCAGTTCTACCAGGCGCTGCTCGCCGGCCTCGGCGTCGACGCCGCCACCATGCCGCACCAGATGGACCAGTCGAAGTGGACCGAGACCGGCGAGAAGTTCAGCCGCATCTTCGCCACCAAGACGCGCGCCGAGTGGTGCGCCATCTTCGACGGCACCGACGCCTGTGTCGCCCCGATCCTCAACCTCGGCGAGGCCGGCGATCACCCACACAACCGCGCCCGCTCGCTGTTGATCAAGGACCAGCACGGCAAGTCCGAGCCCGCCCCGGCGCCGCGCCTGTCGCGCACCCCGGGCGACGGCTCGCGCCCACTGCCCGAGGTCGGCGCCCACACCCGCACCGTGCTCGGCGAGTACGGCTTCGCCGCGGCCGAGATCGAGCGCCTGATCGCTGCGGGCGCGATCGGCTGAGCAGAACGGACCAGTGCCCAGTGACCGGGCTTTGCCCATCGATTCGCCGCGCGCGACTGCGGCGACCGACGCGGACTCTAGCGCGCTGATCCCAAGGTCCCTTCCCCCCTTGCGGGGGAAGGTCAGGATGGGGGGTTGCGCGTACCGCAACGCGCGCGTGCTCGCTGACGTCCCCCCATCCTGTCCTTCCCCGCAAGGGGGGAAGGGACCCTCAAAGTCAGCGCGGCAACAGTTCCGCCGACGGGGGCTCGATTCTCGGGCAAACCCCGTGTCACTGCTCACGCCGTCGTCGAGTCGATGGGTTGAGCAGCGGCAGCCTGACCAGTACACTCCCGAGGCTGATGACTGCCACCAACACACCGAATCGAGCGCTGGCCGAGATCAAGGAGCTGATCGACGCCGGGCGGCCGCTCAGCTACGTCAAATCGTCCGAGGAAGACCGGGTCCAGCAGCTGCTCTCCGAAGCTGCGGCGCAATTCTTCACGCCGCCGGTACCGGTCTACACCTGGACGTCGACCGAGGGGCTGCGCGGGCCGGACGGCGTCTCGGCCGGGGTCGAGACGCTCGAGCCGCGCGCGGTGCTCGACTGGATCATCGCCCACCAGGGCGGCGCGCTGTTCAACCTGCGCGACTTCCACGACGCCGTGCGCGACTCAACCGAGGTGCGGCGGCGGCTGCGCGACCTGTACCAGAGCTGTTTCCAGAGCAGCAAGTTCACCTTCATCTCCTCGCCGGTGGTCTACATTCCGGAGGAGTTGCAGCGCGACATCGTGCTGGTGGATCTGCCGCTGCCCGACTTCGAGGAGATGAAAGCCTACGTGCAGCGCGAGGCGTCGACGCTCGCCTCGGCCGGTGTCAGCGTCGACGACGATCCCGGCACGCTGGCGCAGATCGGTCGCGCCATGCAGGGCCTGACGCTCAACGAAGCGCGCCATGCCGTGCGCCGCGCCCTCGCCGCCTCGCCGCGCCTCGACTCCGCCTCGGTGCCCTACCTGCTCGAGGAGAAGCACCTGCTGGTGCGCAAGAAGACCGGCGTCATCGACTACATCGCCGATCCGGGCGGGCTGGAGAACGTCGGCGGCGCGCCGCTGCTGAAGAAGTGGCTGCTCGAGCGCCGCCGGTTGTTCGAGATGCGCGACGAGCTGAGCCTCGACATCGTCCCCAAGGGCCTGCTGCTGATGGGCATCTCGGGCTGCGGCAAGAGCCTCGCGGTGAAGGCGATCGCGCAGACGTTCGGCCTGCCGCTCTATCGCGTCGACATGATCGAGGTCTTCTCCGGCCGGCACGGCAACCCGGAGGGCACCTTCGTCAGCGCCTGCAAGACGATGGAGGAGATGGCGCCGGCGGTGATGTGGTTCGACGAGATCGAGATGGGCGTCAGCGCGCAGACCGGCGACGCGGCCGGCAGCAACGGCCGCATCTTCGCCTTCTTCCTCACCTGGATGCAGGAGAAGACGCGCGGCCTGTTCGTCGCCGCCACCGCCAACCGCATCGACCTGCTGCCGGCCGAGATGATTCGTAAGGGCCGCTTCGACGAGGTCTTCTTCGTCGACCTGCCGAACGACGAAGAGCGCATGGACATCTGCCGCATCCATCTGGAACGGCGCGGCGTCGATGCCGCGCCGCTCGGCATCGACCGCCTGCGCCAGTTCACCCGCGGCTGGACCGGCGCCGAGCTCGAGCAGCTGGTCGTCTCCTCGCTGACCACCGCCAAGCTCGAGGACCGCACGCTGACCAGCGACGACCTGCTCAACGGCACGGGCAAGATCGTGCCGCTGTCGAAGACCATGAAGGAGCAGGTCGAGCACATCCGCAACTGGGCGCTCGACCGCGCCATCCGCACGGCGCCGCGCACGCCGGGCGCGCAGTGAGCGGCGGGGCGAGTCAGCGCAGCCTGAACTGGTCGACCCACTCGCGCAGCGTGTTGGGGAAGCCGCGTTCGAGCGCGCGCGACTTGCCGACGTAGCAGGTCGCGCCGAGGGCCAGGGCACGCTGTCGGTTGGTGGCGTCGTCGTACTGCGTGATGACCACCACCGGCGGCGCGGCGCGGGCATCGTGGCGCAGCTCGGCGAGGAACTCGAAGCCGTCCACCTCTGGCATCACCAGGTCGAGCAGGACCAGATCCCACTGCCCGCCGCGCACGGCCGCCAACCCCTCGCGCCCGTCGGCAGCGGCGCTGACGTCGAAGCCCGCCATCCCCAGCCGCAACGCCAGGATGCGGCGCACGTCCTCATTGTCATCGACGATCAGCACCCGGTCGCTCATCCTCACCCCGTCCGCCCTGCGGCACCCACAGGACGGTTGAGCAAGGAGGGTGCCTCGCGCCGCCGGCACCCGGCACCCGCCGTGGGTGCCGCCGCCCGCACAATCCTGTACGGCGCCGTTCCGATTTGAAGGTGCGGGACCTACTCGGCACCGTCCTGCGCCACCGCGGGCTTGCCTCGCTGCCAGCGAGATCCCAGCCTGCTGGAGGGCGCCGGTCCCTCGGCGCCGGGCTCGCCGCGCGCACCGCGGTTGAGATCAACAC
>JBOHWA010001025.1:0-2324 GCA_050735855.1 Binatia bacterium | reverse complement strand
GAGAACCCGTTGTCCCATCAAGGGGCTTTGCCCAAGAAGGCAGAAGGCAACAACGGATTGCGCGGATTAAGCGGATTTCTGAGCCCTACTCCGTCAAATCCGTTTAATCTGCGCAATCCGTTGTTGGTTTTCTGAGTTCTTGGGCAAAGCCGCATCAAGGCTCACCGGCCGCTCCGCACGGCGGTGGCCGAGCCGCGACGGCTGGCGGCGCATGAGCGCGGTCAGGTTCCCGGTCCGCACTCCAGGTCGCGCTTGTTCTCCGGCGGGCGCAGCTTGAGGCGGGCGCAGAGGTCGCGCAGCGCGGTGCGGATGCCCTCTTCGATCACCGGATGGTAGAAGGGCATCTCCAGCGCGCGCGTGACGGTCATCTGCTGCTGCACCGCCCAGGCGAGCAGGTGGGCGGTGTGCTCGACGCGCGGGCCGACCATCTCGGCGCCGAGCAGCGTGCCGCAGTCGCGCCGCCCATAGATGCGCACCAGGCCGGCGTTCTGGCCCATGACGCGGGCGCGGCCCTGGTCGTCGTAGGAGACGGTGCCGACCTCGGTCTGCTGCGGGTCGAGCGCGGCGAAGGCCTCGCCGACCATCGCCAGGTTGGGGTCGGTGAAGGCGATGAGCAGCGGGGTGCGACGGATCTCCGCCTGCACCGCGGGATAGCGCGCCGCGTTGCGGCCGGCCAGGGCGCCCTCGTCGGCCGCTTCGTGCAGCACGGGGCGATAGTTGCTGACGTCGCCGGCGAGAAAGATCGGCGCGTCGCCGCACTGCATGGTGCGCGGGTCGAAGCGCGGCACGCCGAGCTCGTCGAGTTCCAGGCGCGTCTGCTCGAGGGCGAGATCGCCCAGGTTGGGCAAGCGGCCGGTGGCGGCCAGCACGGCGTCGAAGCGCTCCTGGCGCACCTGGCCGTTGCGCTCCTGCCAGCGCAGCAGCACACCGTCGCCGTCGTGCACTGCCGTCGGCGCCCCGTCGGGACGCAGGTCGAGCTCGGCGCCGAAGATCCGTTTCGCCACCGCGCGGACCTCTGGATCGGTGAGCGGGCCGCGGCGCTCGCTGCGGGCGAAGAACGCGGTGCGCACGCCCAGACGGTGCATCGCCTGACCGATCTCGAGGCCGACGATGCCGGTGCCGACCACGGCCAGCGAGGCGGGCAGCGCGGGGAGCTCGAAGATGTCGTCGTTGACCAGCACGCGGTCGCGCACCGCGTCGAGTGACGGCGGCACCGTCGGGCTCGAACCGGTGGCGATGACCACGGCGCGCGCCTCGACACGCAGCTCGTCGCCGACCGCCAGCGTCGTCGGCGCCAGGAAGCGCGCCCGCCCGCGCAGCCGCTCGGCGGCCGGCAGCGCCTCGACGCTCTCGACCACGAAACCGACGAAGCGATCGCGCTCGGCGCGCACCCGCGCCAGCACGGCGGCGCCGTCGACGCGCGTCTCGCCGACGCGGATGCCGAAGCGCCCCGCGCCGGCGACCTCGTGCGCCACGTCGGCGGCGGCGATGAGCAGCTTCGAGGGCATGCAGCCGACCCGCGCGCAGGTCGTCCCGTACGGCCCGTCCTCGATCAGTACGACCGACGCCCCGTGCGCGACCGCCGCCCGGCGCGCCGCCAACCCGGCCGAGCCGGCGCCGATGATCGCGACGTCAACTTTGCGTGTGTCCATCGGCACCTCTGGTGGAGGCTGAGCCATCTGATTCAGGGCAAGGGCTAGGGCTAGGGCAAGGGCTAGGATCGAGCATGAACGATTGGATTCCCCCCAAACTCCAGGTCTGGTGGGTGGGGAAATCCTATGGTTCCGGTTTCGACCCTTGCCCTAGCCCTAGCCCTTGCCCTTGCCCGAGCCCTTGCCCTTGCCCTTGCCCTAGCCCCAATCAACGGCTCAGATTCCACTGGGATCACATCAGCTTCGTCGACCCCGACACATCGTAGCGCGTGATCGACGGCGCCCCCGCGAGGAATTTCGGTACGGCTGTGTTGAAGGCGGCCATGTGCGGCGTGGCGAAGTGCTGCATCAAGGCGGCCTCGTCCTCCCACTCTTCGTAGATGAGGAAGAGGTTGGGGTCGTCGAGGGCGCTGGAGAAGCGGTACGTCCGGCAGCCGGTCTCGGCCTGGGTGAGGCGCATCAGCTCCTGCGCGGCGGCGATGGCGTCGGCGCGGGTCTCGGGCTTCACCTTGATGGTGCCTGAAATGATCAACATGGAATCATCCTTTCCTGCCGAGGCTGACGTTGATCGTCAGGCGGCTGGCGCCGTTGATAGTCCAAGACCCGCGACGAGCACCAGCACCGCGCACGGCGGAAATGAAAATGGCGCGCCGGCCCCCCGGCCGGCGCGCC
>JBOHWA010001024.1:0-3431 GCA_050735855.1 Binatia bacterium | reverse complement strand
GTTCGGGCCGCTGCGCGCCGCCGGCTTCGTGCCGCACCGCATCGCCGCCGACGGCCGCCCCGAAGCGGTGCACGAGACCGTCGTCTGGTCGACGGCGCGCGCCCGCGGCCGCCTGATGGTCTACTTTCGCGCCGCGTGACGGCTACTCGAGCCCGGCCTCCTTCAGGTCCTGCAGCATCTCGAGCGCCCGCTTGTTGTCGGGGTTGAACTCGAGCGTCCGCTTCAATGTCATCAGCGCGGCGACGTGCTGGTCGTCGGCGAGCTGCATCTGGGCGAGATCGACGCGCCAGTCGGCGTTCTCCTGGTACTCGATCGCCTCCGCCATGTACGTGATGGCGGTCTTGAAATCCTTGCGCTGCACGGCGATGCGCGCCAGCAGCATGTCGGCCATCGGGCGCAGCGCCAGGTACTGGCTGCCGAGCTCGAGCGAGCGCTTCAACTGCGGCTCGGCGGCGGCGATGTCGCCGCGCGAGAACTGCACCGCGCCCAGGTTGTAGTGGATGAAGGCGCCGATGCGCGGGAAGGCGTGCACCGATTCGCCCTGGTCGTACAGCGTCTTGGCTTCGAGCAGCGTCGTGTAGGCCTGCTCCTTGCGGCCGAGGTTGAGATAGGTGACGCCGAGGTTGAGGCGCATGCGCGGGTTGCCGGGCGCCTTGGCGGCGCCGTCCTCGTGCAGCGCGATGGCGTCGCCCCACAGGCTGGCGCGCTGGAAGGTGAGAAACGAGAAGGCGATCACCGGCAGCGCCACCAGCACGGCGAAGAGGGTGGTGGGCGGCGTCCTCCAGCTGCTGCCGAGCCGCGCAGCGAGATCCCACAGCAACGAGGTGGCGAGCAGCGCGATAGCGGCCAGCGGCAGGTACATGCGGCGCTCGACCGCGAGGTCGGCAATCGGCAGGATCGACGAGGTCGGCGCCAGAATCAGCGCCGTCCAGCCGACCGCGAGGGTGACCAGCGGCGCGCTGCGCCGGCAGCGCCACGCCGCCCACGCGAGGCCGCACAGCAACACGAAGGGGAGCAGCACACCGAAGGCCAGCGGCGTGCGGGCGAGCGGCCAATCGTAGTCGAAGGTCTGGCCGACGGGCAGCACCAGCAGGCGCAGGTAGTGCACGATGACGCCGAACTGCGTCATCAGGTACTCGAAGCGTCCGAAGCGGTCGAAGCTCAGCCCCGCCGTGGTGCCGTAGTTGCCGAGCGTGATCGGGTTGAGGTAGGCGCGCATCAGCAGCAGGGTGCCGCCGAGCAGCAGCGGCGCCAGCGCCAGACCGATCAGCCGGCGGCGGGGCCGCGTGCGCTCCCAGCTCCCACCGGCGACCAGCAGCCAATCGTAGAGCGCCAAGGCGAAGGGGATCCCGGCCGCGATCTCCTTGCTCCCCAGGCCGGCGGCGGCGGCGACCGGCACCAGGATCGTGCCCGCCCGCCGGATGCGGGCCGAGCGCGCCGCGGTAGCGAGCTGGTAGCCGAAGAGGGCGAGCAAGAAGAAGAAGGCGACCAGCACCTCGCTGCGGCTCGACATGTAGGCGACCGATTCGCTCGCCAGCGGGTGGACGACGAACAGCACCGCCGTTGCCCAGGCGAGCGGGCGGCGCACGGCGCCGTAGCGCCGCACCAGCGCCGGCGCGGTGAAGGCGAGAAAGGCGATGGCATAGAGCAGGGCGGCGTTGGCGATGTGCAGCGCCAGGCTGGTGACATGGTACGAGCGCGGCGTGTAGCCGCCGCTGGCGTAGTCGAGGGCGAAGGAAAAATCGGTCAACGGCCGCGTGCTCATGGTCAGGAACCTGGTCAGCGGCGTGAGCTGCCGGATGAGCGCGCTCTGGGTGATCGAGTTGGGATCGTCGTAGACGAAGGGGCCGTCGAGACTGGGAGCGTAGAGCAGCACCGCCAGCCCGATCAGGCTGCCGACGGGCAGGAGATGGGCCGTCCACGGTGTCGCCGGCGGCGGCGTCGGGGCGCGCGGCTTCGGCTTGGGGGGCGCCGGCGGTGTGGGCGGCGGCGGCGGCGCCGGAGCGGCAGGCTTGTTGCGCGGACGGGCCATGGCGGAGGCGATCTGCTAGCCGATTCGGGGCGCAATTCAAACCGCCGGGAGCGATGCCGACCCCCGTCGATCAGGTGCGCCAACGCTCCTTGCGGCGCAGGAACGGTTGCTCGATGCAGCGGTAGGTGAGCTCCGCCGCGGCGATGGTGACCAGGCAGATGAGCGGCGCGAAGGCCAGCCATTGCATGGCGGCGCTCAGCCCGGGCCACTGCGCAATGGCGACCCCCACCGGGCGTTGGGCGGCGGCGGATTCGGAGGGCGGCGACATGGGCGCCAGGGCCTGCGTCACTTGCCGCGCTGCTCCTCGAGCTCGCGTTCGAGCAGGGCGATGGTCTGCGCCAGGCGGCGGATCGAATCGCGATGCGACGAGATCACCAGCGAGTAGTGCAGCATGATGACGAGCAGGAACAGAAAGGCGATGCCGAAGAGCAGGGACGGCGGGTAGTCGATGCCGAGCAGGCGCGCCAGCGCGTGCAGCAGCGGCCGGTAGAGCGACAGCCCGAGCAGCGCGCCGCCGGCGCCGAGCCACAGGATGGCGTAGCGGGCGTTCAGGTGGCTGCGGCGGATGGCCTCGACGACGAAGAGGATGAGGATGACGCTGACGGTGATGGCGACCAGGTCGAGCATGTGCATGGCTCGACGTTCTAGCGAGGACGCAGGCGCCCGACCAGCAGGGCGAGGACGACCTTCACCATGTACAGGCCCGAGTACATGGCGCCGATCGACGAGCGGCCGGCGGTGCGGGCGTGCATGATGACCGGCACCTCGCGCACCCGGCAGCCGGCGCGCGAGGCGTGCACCAGCGCTTCGGTCTCCGGATAGTCGTCGGGGTGCGAGCGCGCCAGCACGGCGAGGGCACGGCGGTTGACGCCCCAATAGCCCGAGGTGGGATCGGTGACGCGCGTACCGACCAGCGCGCTGACGATGCCGAGGATGAAGATGCCGACGCGGCGCACGACGGTCGACTGATAGCCCTCGCGGGCGAGGAAGCGGGAGCCGACGACGATGTCGGCCTCGTCGCGCTCGAGCACTTCGAGCATGCGCGGGATCTGCCGCGCGTCGTGCTGGCCGTCGCCGTCCTGGCGCACGACGAAGTCGTAGCCGTGCGCGAAGCCGTAGAGAAAGCCGGTCTGCACCGCCGCGCCGATGCCCAGGTTGCACGGGTGGCGCAGCACCGCGGCGCCGGCCTGGCGGGCGATCGCCCCGGTGTCGTCCTCCGACCCGTCGTCGATCACGGCCACGTCGCCGCGGAAATGCTCGCGCACCGAGTAGAGGACGCCCTTGATCGAGCCCGCCTCATTGAACGCGGGGATGATCAACAGGACGCGCACGCCAGTTCCATCGCGCGACCCACGGGCCGTGGGTGGGGAAAAACGACGCTCAGCGAGACCTCCATGAC
>JBOHWA010001023.1:0-2731 GCA_050735855.1 Binatia bacterium | reverse complement strand
GGCCGGCGCCGCCGGCCCGGGCGACGACCGGCCGCGCTACTACCGCTCCGGGCCGCGCGGGCGACGCCGCAAGACCATCGCCTTCGGCCGCGTGCGCGACGTCCCGTCGTGGCACTGGGCCGGCTTCGAGATCGGCCGCGAGCTCTCCAAGCACTACGAGGTCGTGCTCTTCGACCGCCTCGACCACCCGCCGCCCTGCGACGCGCTGTTCCTGATCAAGCGGAAGCCGGACGACGCGTTCGTCGCCGCGCTGCGCCAGCAGGGCACCGCCCTGGTGTACTGTCCCATCGACGCCTATCAAACGGCGCCGGAGATCGCGGCCGACGGCGAGTTGCTGCACGCCTGCTCGATGGTGATGGTGCACTGCGAGCGCCTGCTGCCGCTGCTCCGCCCGCATTGCGCGCAGACGCACTTCGTCGAGCACTCTGCGCGCTATGCGCTGCCCGAGATGGCGGCCTACAAGGATGACGGCTTCGTCCTCTGGATCGGCCACGTGCAGTACGTGCCGTACCTGATCCATTGGCTCGCCGCGCATCCGGTCGATCGCGAGATCCGCATCCTCACCGATCTCGACAGCGAGCCGGGCTGGGAGCGGGCGCGCGCGAACGCGGCGCGGGTCGGTCTGGCGCTCGACGTGGCGTGCACGGCCGGGACGATCGGCGGCTATCCGGTCGCGCGCTGGTCCGAGCGACGCCAGCAGGAGATGATGCGCGCCTGCAAGGCCGCGCTCGACATCAAGCACACCGCGCTGTTCAACCAGCACCACAAGCCGCCGACCAAAGTGCAGCAGTTCGTCGCCTCCGGCATCCCCTGCGCGGTCAACCCCGACGCCTACTCGGCCGAGTACTTCCGCCGCCGCGGCTTCGAGACCGCCGCCCCGACCGATGCGGCGCGCTGGCTGTCGCGCGAGTACTGGGACGCGACGCGGCAGGCCGGCGCGCGGCTGCGCCGCGAGACCTCGCTCGAGGCCGTGGCGGCGCGCTACCGGCAGCTGATCGACGCGCTCTGAGCGGCGATGAAGCTGTCCGCCGCCATCGTCTGCCTGCAGCGCAGCGGCTCGCACCTGCTGGCGTCGTGCCTCGACAGCCACCCGCTGGTCGGATCGTACGGCGAGTTCATCGGCCGCCCGCAGCCGGCGCCCTTTCCGCCCGATCCGATCGTCGTCGGCATCATCATGTACGACCAGTGGGACAAGGCGCTGGCCGCCGGCGTCGAGATCGAGCGCATCATCCACTTGGTCCGCGATCCGCGACAGTCGTCGGTGAGCGCGCTGCGCAACCGGCAGAACCGCGCCATTCACGGGGCGGCGCATCGCGCCCATGCCCTGCGCGGTGAGCCGCTGCCGGTCGTCCACCCGGTCGATCCGAGCGCCGTCGAGCGAGTGGCGGCCGGCAGAGCCGCGGAGCTGGTTGCCTTTCGCGAGCGCCTGCGCGGCCGCGATGTGCTCGAGGTGCGCTACGAGGCCCTGACCGGCGACCGCTCGATCAGTGCGCTGCCCGATGCGGAGTCGCGCCGCCTGCTCGAGTGGCTCGGGCTGCCGTTCGCCCGCCTCCACACCTCGTACGTGAAGACCGGGCCGCCCGGCGGGGCATAGGGCGATCCGCCCCGCGCCACCGCGCTCAGGCGCGACCGCCGGGGCGCTCGCGCAGGCGCTTCGGCAGCACCTGGTTGAGCCGGGCGAACGCGTCATCGACCGCCGCGGCGTCGAACGTGTCGGCGAACAGCCCGTGGCAGAGGCCGGCCAGCGCCGCCCAGGCGATGGGGCCGTGCTCGCCGGCCATCGCGGCGCCGAGATGGCGCAGCGCGGCGACGAATGGTGCCGCGGCCTGGTCGCCGTGCAGCGCGAGACCGCAGCGGTAGCCGCGTTCCCAGGCGGCGCGCGGGGCGAGCTGCTCGATCGCCCGCACGGCCTCGGGTGGATCCGCAGCGGCGCCGGCGCGGGCGAGAAAGCCCGCCAGCCGCTCGAAGTCCGCCCCGGGTGCGTCCGGCGCCAGCAGATCGCGGCCGGTGGGCAGCGAGATGCCATAGGCCGTGCCGATCAGCGCCACCAGGGCCGCCGGGTGGGGGCTGGCGTGCAGCCGCCGCACCAGTTGCAGCAGCGTCACCGCGGCGCGCCGATGGCGATGGCGCGCGCCGAGCACGGCGAATTTGCGGAAGGTGTAGTGCGGCGTGTAGTCCGGCAGGTGATCGCCGAAGACGTGCCGCGGCTCGCCCGGCGTGGACGGATCGCGCAGCGCATAGGCGATCGCCCAGCCGCGGCGCTCGATGGACCGGTAGAAATCCGTGTCGGGCGAGATGGAGTCCGGGAACTGCTCGTCGGCGAAGCAGGCGGCACGGAAGAGCTTGATCCCGCCGACGCGGCCGATGAGCGGATCGCGCAGGAAGCCGATGACGACCCCGACGTTGTCGGCCATGCAGGCGCGCAGGCCCGCGCAGCAGGTCGGGTCGAGCACCATGTCGGCGTCCACCTGGACGAAATACGGGGTGCGCACCTGCGCCGCGCCGGCGTTCAGGGCGCGATGGAACGGCACCGTACCGCGCACGACGACGACCGCGGCGACGGCCGGCGTCTGCCGCGCGACGCTGGCCAGCGCGCGGTCGGTAGAGGGCTCGTCGACGGTCAGGACGACCGCCGTCACATCACCGGCCGACACGCGGCGTCTGTAGCCGGTGCCGCGGGGCCTGTCGAACCGCGCGCCGCGGCGCGCCACGGCCATCCGCCGGCGCCCAG
>JBOHWA010001022.1:0-5141 GCA_050735855.1 Binatia bacterium | reverse complement strand
AGCCCGGCGCCGAGGGACCGGCGCCCTCCAACACAATCGACGCGCAACGCCACACGCTCTTCTCGACAGGCTCACAGCGAGCTGACAAGATCGAGGGCCGATGAGCACCTCCGGCATCACCGTCACGGCGCTCGATCACGTCGTACTGCGGGTGCGCGACCTGGATCGCTCGGTCGCGTTCTACGGCGGCGTGCTCGGACTGCCGATCGAGTGTCTGGAGGAGTATCGCGCCGGGACGCGGCCGTTCATCTCGGCGCGCGTCGGTGGACAGCTGGTCGATCTGGTGCCCGATCCGACCTACGATCCGGAGTCGGGCCTGACCAGCGGCGGGTTGATGCATCTGTGCGTGCGCGTCGCCGGCGGGCTCGCGGGCGACGTCCTGCCGCGCATCCGCGCCGCCGGCGTCGACGTGGTCGAGGACGCCCCGATGATCCGCCTCGGCGCCACCGGCTATGGCGCGTCGATCTACGTGCGCGATCCCGACGGCTACATCGTCGAGCTCAAAGAGGACGCGCCGGCATGAGCGCGCCGCGCGTGCACGTCGTGCGCGGCGGGCTGCCGCTCGCCCTCGCGGCGCTGGTCCTGGCGCCACTCGCGCTGGTGTTCCTCACCTCCCTGCTGCTCGCCGCGGGGGTGGTGGTGGCCGGCGCCGGTCTCGCTGCGCTGCTCTTCGCGCGGCGGCGCCCGCCGGTCCGGCGGCAGGATCCGAACACCATCGAGCTCGATGCGTCGCAGTTCCGCCGCCTCGAGCCGCGCGGCCCGCGCCACGACCGCCACTGATCCCGCCACCCGCCGGAGGCGAGAAAGGTCCCCCATGAGCGTGAAGCCGACCGATGAGTACATGCACGACAACACCGGGGAGTCGAACTTCAACGAGAGCATGTACTTCAACTTCTACGACCGC
The DNA here is from genome assembly GCA_050735855.1 of Binatia bacterium. Classification (GTDB taxonomy): domain Bacteria; phylum Desulfobacterota; class Binatia; order HRBIN30; family CADEER01; genus JBOHWA01. The sequence goes on along the minus strand of JBOHWA010001022.1, from coordinate 4,237 downwards.
ACGGCGGGCTTCGGCGCCTTTGCGCGCATCGGCAACCGGCCGAACGAGCGCTACGCGGAGATGACCATCGCCATCTACCAGCCGGACGGCACAGCGCTGTTCAACTACAAGCGCCCCGAGATCGCCGACAACAGCGCCTTCGCCGCCGGCGGTATGCGCTTCGAGGTCGGCGAGCCGTTCAAGCAGCTGCGCGTCACCTACGACGGCCATGCGGTCTACCTGGCGCAGCCGCTCGATCTCGAGGATCCGCGCCGCGCCTTCACCAGCAACCCGCACCAGCCGGTGGCGCTGGCGCTCGACTGGTACGGGCAGAGCCCGATGTTCGGCGGCGAAGCCCCCGAGCACAACAGCGAGATGGTGTTCGCCAAGGGCCACTACGAGCAGCACGGCCGCGCCAAGGGCACGCTGACCGTCGACGGCGTCGAGCACCGCGTCGACGGCCACGGCCTGCGCGACCACTCCTGGGGCCCGCGCTCCTGGCAGTCGCCGGCGTACTACCGGTGGCTGATCGGCCAGTTCGGCGACGACTTCGGCTTCATGGGCTCGCAGATCGTCACCCAGTCGGGCAGCGAGCTGTTGAGCGGCTTCGTCTTTCGCGACGGCCAGAATCACTACGTCGAGCGCCTCACGCTGCACACCGACTGGCGCGACCCCGGCCACTACCACGATCGGCTCGCCCTGACGCTGCACAGCCGCAGCGCCGGCGATATCGAGATCAGCGGCACCGTGCGCACCATGCTGCCGCTGCGCAACCGGCGCGACGGCAAGACGACGCGCATCAGCGAGGGCCTGACCGAGTGGCGCTGCGGCGATCGGGTCGGCTACGGATGGTCCGAGTACCTCGATCAAATTCCCTGAAGCCGCGCGCGGATCGCCGCGCGCCGGCGCGGAGGTGACGTCATGCAGGTCGTGCCCGTCTCCCAGTTGATGGACAACTACGCCTACCTGGTGGTCGACGAGACCAGCGGGCAGGCCGGCATCGTCGATTGCGCCGAGCCCGACGCGGTGCTCGGCGCGGTGGCGCACGCCGGCGTCACGCTGAGCGCTATCCTGCCCACCCACCATCACTACGATCACGTCGGTGGGAATGCGGCGTTGCTCGCGGCCCATCCGGGGCTGACCGTGTACGGCGTCGACCAGCGCATCCCGGGGCTGACGCAGACGGTCAAGGACGGCGACACGCTGACGCTCGGCTCGCGCCGCGCCCGCGTCATCTTCATCCCCGCCCACACCACCGGGCACATTGCCTATTATTTCCCCGACGATCGCGCCGTGTTCACCGGCGACACGCTCTTCGCCGGCGGCTGCGGCCGGCTCTTCGAGGGCGACGCGGCGATGATGATCAAATCACTGAGCAAGCTCATGGCCCTGCCCGACGACACGCGCGTCTATTTCGGCCACGAGTACACCGAGAAGAACCTGCGCTTCGCCCTGACGCTCGAGCCCGAGAACGCCATGCTGCAGGAGAAACACGCGTGGGCCCAGGCGCAGATGCGCCAGGGCGGCACCACGACGCCGACCACCATCGCCTCCGAGAAGGCAACCAACCCCTTTCTGCGCTGGGACAGCAGCGAGCTGCGCGCCACGCTGCATGCGCGCTTTCCGAAGCTGCCGATGGACGACGTCAGCGTCTTCGCCATGATCCGGGCGCTGAAGGACGACTTCTGAAGAGAAGAAGAGCGTCCACCGCGGAGACGCGGAGGGGCGGAGGCGGAATGCTTCGGATGGGTCCGACGTCAATCATCGCAACACCAGATCTGATTTGGTGGCGTGGGTGCACGGGGACCCCTGCTGGGTCGCGCCTCTCCGCCTCTCTGCGTCTCCGCGGTGAAGTCTTGTCTTCCGATTTCGGTCTGAGGGTGTAGCGCGGATGAAGGTCATCGTTACCGGTGGGGCTGGATATATTGGGTCGCACGTGACGCGGGCGCTCGCGGCGGCGGGGCATACGCCGGTCATCGTCGACGACCTGCGCTGCGCGACGCGGGCGCGCGTCGCCGACTTTGCCTTCGAGCCGGTGGCGGTCGAGGACACCGCGGCGCTGGTCGAGGTGTTCGGCCGCCACCGGCCCGATGGCGTCATCCACCTGGCCGGCTACATCAGCGTCGGCGAGTCGGTGCGCGATCCGGACAAGTACTGGGGCAACAATCTCGGCGCCGGCGCCAGCCTGCTGCTCGCCTGCGCCCGCCATCCGGTACAGGCCTTCCTCTTCTCGTCGACGGCGGCCGTCTATGGCAACGCCGAGGTGTCGCCGATTGCGGAGGGGGTGCCGCTGGCGCCGACCTCGCCGTACGGCGCCTCGAAGCTCGCCTTCGAACGCCTGCTGCACGGCGGCGCGGCGGCGCTCGGCCTGCGCTCCGCCGCGCTGCGCTACTTCAACGCGGCGGGGGCGCACGTCGACTGGCACGTCGGCGAGGCGCACGAGCCCGAGGAACACCTCATCCCGCGCGTCATCGCCGCGCTGCTGGCCGGTCAGCCGGTGCAGATCTACGGCGACGACTACCCGACCCCCGACGGCACCTGCATCCGCGACTACATCCACGTCGCCGACCTGGCGTCCGCGCACGTGCAGGTGCTCGAGGCGACGGCGCTGCCGAGCGGCGTCAGCTTCAACGTCGGCACCGGCGACGGCAGCTCGGTCCGCCAGGTGGTGCGCACCACCGCCGCCCGGCTCGGCATCGAGCCGCAGATCACCATCATCCCGCGCCGCCCGGGCGATCCCGCCAGCCTGGTCGCCGACCCGGGCGCGCTGCGCCGCGCCCTCGGCTGGGCTCCGGTGCACTCCAGCCTGGAGGAGATCGTCGACTCCGCCGTGGGCTGGGAACAACACCGCCGCGCCGCGCACTGAACGCCGGGCCACCCGCCCGGCAGAAGAGGATTCATCGAACATGAGCGACGAATCGTATGTCATCCAGAAGGTCGAGTGGTTCCAGTTCCGCGACCCCGACGGCCACGCCTTCTTCGTCATGGTCTCCAGCCTGCCGAATGGCTTCTTCACCGCCGTCCCGGTCGATATCCACATGACCCGCATCGACCACTCGAAAATGGGCCTCGCCGCCACCGCCAACGACGCCCTGCAGGCGTTGCAGAAGGCGGTGGCGGGAACGAAGCGCGACGACTTGTTCCCGCCGGCGACCTGACACATCAGACGAAGACTTCAACGCGGAGGCGCAGAGGCGCGGAGGGCGCAGAGTCTCTGATAGAAGACCGGAGACGGTAAAATCCGTCCAACGTAGCGTTCGATCCCACCAGATTCTGCGCTCGTCTCTGCGCCCTCTGCGCCTCTGCGTCTCCGCGTTGAAATCTTCTTCTTCTCCGACGGTCCTACATCATGGCGCTGCAGGTCGACCTCGTCGCCGCTGTCCTGTTGTCGGCGCTGTTGCACGCGCTGTGGAATTCCTTCGTCAAGGTCAGCGACGATCGGTTGGTCAGCATCGCGGTGATCGTCCTCACCGGCGGGGCGCTCTCAGCGCCGTGGATCTTCACCGTTCCACTGCCGGTGCCGGCGAGTTGGGGCTTTGTCGCCGCGTCGGTGACGATGCACCTGACCTACTACTACTTCCTCATCAACGCGTACCGCTTCGGTGATCTCAGCCGCGTCTACCCGCTGGCGCGCGGCCTGGCGCCGGCGATGGTCGCGCTCGCCGCGGCGCTGCTCGCCGGCGAGTGGCTCAGTCTGCGCGAGGTCGCCGGCGTCGTCCTGGTCTCGCTCGGGATCGCCAGCCTGGTCGCCGGCGCGCGCGGCGCCGCCGACCGGCGCGGCCTGTGGTTCGCCACCGCCACCGGCGCGACGATTGCGATCTACACCGTGATCGACGGCCTCGGCGGCCGCAGCACCGACGCGGTGCTGAGCTACATCGTCTGGCTCAACCTCAGCGACGCGCTGGTCATCCTGGTCGTCGCCCGCTGGCGCCGCGGCCCGATCCTCTGGCCGCTGCTGCGCGCCGCCGCCCCGCGCGGCGCCATCGCCGGCGCGATGGCGACGCTGGGCTACGGCATCGTCATCTACGCCATGAGCCGCGGCGCCATGGCGCACGTCTCGGCCCTGCGCGAGACCAGCGTCGTGATCGCCGCCCTGATCGGCACCCTGCTGCTCGGCGAGCCCGGCCTGGTGCCGCGCGTCGGCGCCGCCGCCCTGGTGGCGCTCGGCGTCATCGTCATGAACTGGTCCGCCTAGGAAGGGCGCCGCTTGTCGGCGCCGTGCTGATCGCGGGCGGCTTGCTCGTCGCAAGCACGGCGC
>JBOHWA010001021.1:0-3434 GCA_050735855.1 Binatia bacterium | reverse complement strand
CGGGTATGGACCGTACACGCCGGCGACCTGGACGCCGACGCAGGTGCAATGGACGGTCGACCCGACCATCGCGCTGGGCACCGGCGTGGTCACCGTGCGCCTCGTCGCCACCGACCAGAACTTCATGGAGTCGAACGCACAGACGCAGTTGCTCTACGGCGCCGCGGCGCTCAACCAGCCGACCATCACCGCCGTCAACGGCGTCGCACTGAGCCCGGCCCACCCCAGCATTCCGACCGCCAACGTGGCGACGGCACTGGCGCAGAACACCCAGGTCACCCTCAGCGGCACCGGGTTCAACGAGCCGCGGGTCAACATCTTCACCGGCGGCGGCAACTTCGGCCCCGCCGCGCCGAGCGCCGGCTGGACGCCGACCCAGTTCCAGTTCCTCCTGCCGGCGGGCGCCCCGACCGGCCCCGGCTCGCTGCAGGTCGTGAACGCGCCGTACACCGGCAACGTGCAGTCCCAGGCCGTGTCCGTGCCGATCGGCGCCGCGATCGGCGTCACCAGCGTCAGCCAGGTCGGCAGCACGGTGACCGTCACCGGCACCGGCTTCTCATCGCTGACGGTGATCAACCTGTTCAATGTCCAGGGCGGCAGCGGCGCCAACCTCGGCGGCCGCTACCCCACCAACGGGGCGCCGCGCATTCCGCTGACGCTGCTCGGCCCGACGCAGTTCACCTTCCAGGTGCCGGCGCGCGCCATCACCGGTCCGGCCTACGTCGAGGCGATCAACCCGCCGTTCATTCCCTTCTCGTCGACCGGCACCGATCCGGACGGCGCCTTCACCATCGCCGGCCCGACCGCCGCGGCGGGCGGCTTCTCGCTGCGCTTCAACGGCACCGGCAGCGACGACATCGACCGCGTCAAGATCGCGCTCGGCAACCCGGCGCGGCCGGTCGACGTCGGCGGCGACTTCACGCTCGAGTTCTGGATGAAGAGCAGCGCCGGCAACGCCAGCGGCGCGTGTGTCGCCGGCAGCGACGGCTGGATCAACGGCAACATCATTTTCGACCGCGACGTGTTCGGCACCGGCGATGACGGCGACTACGGCCTCTCGCTGTTCGGCACCGGCGGCCGCCTCGCGTTCGGCGTCGCCCGCGGCGGCAGCGCGCAGACCATCTGCGGCACCGCCAACGTCGCCAACGGCGCCTGGCATCACGTCGCCGTGACGCGCGCCAGCGGCAGCGGCGCGATGCGCCTGTTCGTCGACGGCCAGCTCGACGCCAGCGGTACCGGGCCGACCGGCGACGTCGGCTACCGCAACGGTCGCGCGACGAGCTTCCCCGATTCGGACCCGTTCCTGGTCATCGGCGCCGAGAAGCACGATGCCGGCGCGGCGTTTCCGTCCTACCACGGCTGGATCGACGAGGTGCGCCTGTCGCGCGTCGTGCGCTACGCCGGCGCCTTCAGCGCGCCGGCCGCGCCGTTCACCACCGATCCGAACACCGCCGCGCTGTTCCACTTCGACGAAGGCAACGGCAACGGCGTTCTCGATGCCGCGCTCGCCGGCGGCGGGCCGAGCCACGGCGTGCGCCGCGTCGACGATCCGCCCAACTGGCCGCAGTGGTCGACCGACATTCCCTTCACCAGTGGCACGCCGACGATCAGCCTCACCCAGCTGTCGGCGGGGCTCAGCGAGCCGAGCTTCATCACCCACTGCGGCGACAACCGGCTGTTCATCACCGAGCTCGGCGGCACCATCCGCATCTGGGACGGCACCGCGCTGTTGCCGACGCCCTTCCTCACCGTCGCGCCGCTGGCGTCGGGCGGTGAGCGCGGGTTGTTCAGCCTGGCGTTCCATCCGCAGTACGCGCAGAACGGCTTCTTCTACGTGGCCTACACGGCGACCTCGGGGGCGGTGACCGTCGCCCGCTACCGGGTGTCGGGCAATCCCAACCTCGCCGATCCCAACAGCCGTGTGCAGCTGCTGTCGATCCCGCACCCGGTCGAGAACCACAACGGCGGCCAGCTGCAGTTCGGGCCCGACGGATACCTCTATGCCGGCATCGGCGATGGGGGTGGCGGCTGCGATGACACCGGCGCGGGGTGCAACGCGCAGCGCGACAACTCGCTGCTCGGCAAGCTGCTGCGCCTCGACGTCGACCAGAACATGGCCACGCCGCCCTACCACGGCGTGCCGCCGAGCAACCCGCACGTCGGGCCCGGCGATCCACTCGATCTGATCTGGGCCAAGGGACTGCGCAACCCGTGGCGCTTCTCGTTCGACCGCCTGACCGGCAGCCTGCTGATCGGCGACGTCGGCCAGGGATCGCGCGAGGAGGTCGACTACCGCCCGGCCGACAGCCCGGGCGGCGAGAACTACGGCTGGAAGCGCATGGAAGGCTTCGCCTGCGACCCGTGCGGCCTGACCGACTGCCCGGTGGCGCCGCCGCCGTGCAACGACCCGTCGCTCACCCTGCCGGTGGTCGACTACACGCACGCGTCCGGCAACTGCTCGATCACCGGCGGCTACGTCTACCGCGGCACGCAGATTCCCCTGCTGTACGGCAAGTACCTCTACGGCGACCTGTGCAGCGGCCGCCTGTGGTGGGCGCGCAATACCGGCCCGTCCTGGAGCGGCACCCTGTTCGGCCTCACCGCCAGCAGCCTCTACAGCTTCGGCGAGGACGTGAACGGCGAGCTCTACCTGGCCCGCGGCAACGGCACCCTGACCCGCATCCGGCCGTAGGCCGGCCTGTCGCTGCGCCGCCTCTCGCCTGTTCGCCTATCGTTCGGAGGGCCCCTTCTCAGGGTGGGGGCGGGTGGGGGCGACAGGCGATAGGCGACCAGCGATACGTGCGCGGGCAATAGAGCGTGCGGGCTGCCCATCCCTGTGGCGGGGGGGCTTTACCCAAGAAGGCAGAAGGCAACAACGGATTACGCGGATTGAGCAGGTTTCTGAGCCCTACTCCGTGAAATCTGCTCAATCCGCCCAATCCGTTGTTGGCTTTCTGAGTTCTTAGGCAAAGCCGGCGGGGGGACAAAGCACGGTGGCACTGTCGTTGCTCTATCTTCACCGGAGCCTCCCGCGGGAGGCGAAGTCATGACTTTACAACGGGTTCGGCGGCGGGTTCTTACCGCCTTGGCGGGTTCTGTCACGCTGGCAGGCGTGTTCCTGCCGGTCGCGTCGGGCGGCCGCCGCTCCGCCGGGCAGGGGTTCGAGCCGCGCTTCATTCCATGCACCACCGGTGGTAACCAGCCAGGTGGGGTGTCCGCGATGGTGGTGCGGTGAGGAGATCGATCGACAGGCTGCGGTTCTGCCACGCGCCCCGATCGCGGCGGCGCCGCGGCGGGGCGCCGCCGCTCCTCGCCGGGGGCCTCGGGCTGCTGCTGCTCTTCGCTACCCCGGTCCGCGCTCACGATGCCCTCTCGTCGCTCGCCGCCTGGGGCAATTTCGGCGCGGCGACGCCGTGCATGCGGGTGATCAGCGA
>JBOHWA010001020.1:0-3410 GCA_050735855.1 Binatia bacterium | reverse complement strand
ACCCACACCACGTTGCGCGCGAACGTCAACGCCATCAGGAGGCTCGCGACGACGGCGCCGACGCTCAGGCCGGTGCGCGGTGCGCGTCGGACCACGGCGGCGAACAGCCAGCCGGCGCTCACCGCCAGGCCCGCCATCGGCAGATACATGCGATGCTCCACCATCGGGTCGTCGATCGGCAGCAGGCTCGACTCGACGCTCAACGTGACGAAGAACCACAGAATGCCGAAGGCCAGCAACGGCCGGCGCGGCATCTGCCACAGCCCGAGCGCCGCCAGCGCCGCGAGGAACGCGAAACCGGCCAGCACGGAGGCCGACGCGCCGGTGGCGAACGGCACGTCGTGATCGACGTTCAACCCACGCGGCAGCACGACCAGCCCCAGATAGCGTGGCAACACGGTGGCCTGGGTGAAGAGGTACGCGACCGGACCGGGCCGCGCATGACCGAGGATCGAGCTGCGGGGTTTGGTGATGGCGTCGAAGGCGCGCGCCCACAGCGAGTATTCACCGGTGGCCACGGAGGCCACCGGCTGCCACGTGAGCGCCCTGAACCCGATCGGCACGGCGAGGATCGCCAGCGCCGCCACGCCGCCGGCCGCAATCGCGCGCCACCGCCGCGGCCGGCCGAAGCCGACCCACTCGGCGAGCAACAACGCGGCGGGCAGGCTGACGGCGTTCTCCTTCGACAGCACGGCGCCCGCCGCGAGGAGCACGGTGGCGACGACGTACGGCGCCGGCGCCCCGGGCTCCAGCCCCCGTTGACGGAGGCGGACGCGCAGGAAACAGACGACGGTCCAGACGTAGAAGAGCGCCGCCATCGAGGCAAAGCGCTGGATGATGTACGTCACCGCCTGCGTCTGTATTGGATGGCATGCGAACAGCAGGCCCGCCGCGCTGGCGAGCAGCAGGGCCCGGCGCGGCGGCCACGCCGCGCGCAACCGCTCGGTGCGACAGAGGGTGAGGGCGAGCACGAACACGCCGAGCGTGGTCAGCAGATGCACGGCGAAGTTGCCGAGGTGGTAGCCGACCGGTGCCAAGCCACCGAGACGGTAGTTCAGCACGAAGGTCAGCGACGGCGCGAGGCGCGAATCGCCGAGCCAGCGCAGCACGTCCCACAGGCCGCCCTCCTGCCTGGCGAGGTGGCGCACGAGGCGGGCCTCGTCGTCGAACTGAAACGGCACGGCGAACGAGGGCGCATAGGCAATCGCCGCAGCTGCGCAGATCGCCAGGAACGCCGTCGCGGCGCGCCGATTGCCGCCGCGCTCACCGGCATCCGGGACTCCCGGCGCGCGGGTGTGCGGTCGCGCTGCTGCCCTCATTCAACGACCAAGTAGAACCGAACGGTCGCCCCGATTCAAACCGTCCCCGGCGGGTCGGGTCAGGGCGCCGGCGCAGAGGGCGTTTCGTCGGCCTGCGCATCCTCGTCCGGCCAATCCTCGCCCATCGCCTCGCGCATGACCGAGAGGACCTCTTCGTTCTCCCAATCCTCGGCGATCTTCCGCGCCGTCTGCTCATCCTCGTTCTTGAGGTGAACGTCGGCACCGTTGGTCAGCAGGATCGCGACGGTCTTCGCGTCATCGTCGTCGGCGGCCAGCATCAGCGCCGTCCAGCCGTCCTGCCGGGCGGCGTTGATGTCAGCGCCACGCGCGAGGAGCCTGGCGACCGCGATCGACCGCCCCTGGCTCGCGGCGGCGAGCAGTGGCGTCCACCCCTCGACGTTGCGCGCGTTGACGTTCGCCCCGGCGTCGATCAACAGGTCGATGAGCGGCACGATGCCGGTGAGCGCGGCGCTCATCAGCGGGGTGACGCCGTGCGTGTCGGCCAGGTTGGCGGAGGCCTGCTTGCCGAGCAGCAGCTTGACGACCGCGGTCTGGCCATTCGCGGCCGCGCGCTGCAACGCCGTCTGACCGTTCTCGTCGACGGCATCGACCTCGGCGCCGCGCTCGAGCAGCGCCGTGACGGCGCCCGCATGGCCGGCAAAGGCGGCGGCCATCAGCGGCGTCCAGCCCTTGGGGCTCTTGACGTTCGCGTCAGCGCCAGCGCGCAGCAGCGCCTGGACCACGTCGGCGTTGCCGTTCTCGGCCGCGCGCAGCAGCGCCGTCGCACCGAGCGGGTCGGCCGCGTTCACCTCAGCCCCCTTGGCGATGAGCAACGCCACCGCCCCACCCTGGCCGTGCTGCGCAGCCACCATCAACGCGGTCCAGCCTTGCGGGGCGCGCTGGTTGATGTCGGCTCCCGCTGCAAGCACGGCGGCCATCGCATCGGTATCGCCGCGCTTGGCCGCTTCGAAGAGTGGCGGCCCGGGAATCTCGGCGACAGCCGACGGCGCCGTCGGGCGAGCGGCCGCCACGGGTTCCGGCGTGGTGGACTGCGCGACGGTCGGCTCAGGAGCCGGCGCGGGAGCGCTGTCGCGGCACCCTGCGAACGCCAGCAGCAGGGCGCCGAGGACGCACAGGGAAATTGACGAACGTTCGATGGACATCGGTCGCGGAACCTCTTGAGGCCGACAGGAACGACTCGCGCGGGCGACGGCGTTGCGAAACGGCGGCTGCGGATACACCCGCCACTGCACGGGTCGAGGCGTCCGCGCAGCGCGTCGACAGAAAAAAAGGGGCAGGGTCCTGATGGACCCTGCCCCCTAAACCAGGTCAGCTGGAATCAGCCGCTGATCACGGAACCGAAGAGGCCTGCCCGTCGCAGACCACGAAGACCTTCTTGATCTCCTCGGACCGCGTGCCGAAATCGTCGGTGACCGACGGGTTCAGCGGAACCGCGAGCTTGGCACCCTTGACCTTGAAGCAGCTCAAACGTGCAGCCGGAGTGGTCTGCGCGTCGCCGGCGATCGAAGCTGAATCGCACAGCAGGAACGGCTTCTTGAAATCGGTCGAGGTGGCGCCAGCAAACGTGTCAGAAACCGTTGCGGTCGTCTTCACGAATGCCTTGGCGGTGTCCTTGGCCTTGAAGCACTGAAAATCGTCGACGGCCAAAGCCGAGCCAGCGAGAGCCAGCGACATCGCAACTGCACTACAGAGAATTCTGCCCTTCATCGTTCCCCCCTTCAAGGTGGTTGGTGTTGAGAATCCGTCCATTCTCGGTGGCGTAAACAATCTCACTCGTGCGGCCTCCTTTCGCTAACGGAGGCGCCTTCTTCCTTCAGGTCACGTTGCTTCGATCGCTTGAACTGCATCCCTACTTCGAACGCCTCGTCTGCGAGCGTCACTGCAGGTATAAGTACTTCCCCTACAAGAGCAAAGTCAACAATTAATCAGTTCGAAGCTCATTTTGGCTCGCCGATGGCGCGCGGGGAGGCCGATCCTGATCCGTGACGGGGGCCAGCCGCTACGTGATCAGCGTCTCACAAAGCACTGAATTTTCAACCATCTAGCGCTGCCGGGGGGCGTCTCTCGACG
>JBOHWA010001019.1:0-5322 GCA_050735855.1 Binatia bacterium | reverse complement strand
GCGCCGGGCTGAACCCAACCGCGGTGCGCGCGGCGAGCACGGCGCCGAGGGACCGGCGCCCTCCACCAGGCTGGGATCTCGCTGGCGGTGAGGCAAGCCCGCGGTGGCCCAGGACGGCGCGAGAAAGCCGTACACGAGGGGGTGCGCCGGATTCAAACCGACCCACTACGCGGCGGGCAACCGGCTGGTCACAATTGCCAGCCCTCGTTAGGGTAGACGACTGATGCCCCGACTCGTCGCTGTTCTCATGCTCGCGGTGCTCGTCGCTGCGCCGGTCCGGGCGGCGTGGGCACCGCCCGGCGTCGACCTGGCGCGCCCGCGCCTCCTGCTGCGCCCCGGCGACGTGCCGGTGATCCAGGCGCGCCTCGACCGTGAGCCCTATCTGGCGCTGCTGGCGGAGCTGCTGTTGCGCATCCGACAGGCCGACGGCATCGGGCTCGACGACCACACCATCAGTGCCGAGCGCATCAAGGCGCGCGCCGCCAAGTGCCTGGCGTTCCAGTACGCCATCGACCGCACGCTGGTGGCCGGAGCCGCGGTGCCGTTCGCCACGCCGGCCGCGCGCGCGGCGGCGGCGGAGCGGGTGCGCAGCCTGCTGCTGAACATGTACACGCGCTCGCGCCTGGCGGTGCCGGCGCCGCTCGGCGGCTTTGACCGCGACATCAACACCACCGAGGAGCTGCAACAGTACGCCACCGCCTACGACACCCTGCGCGGCGCCGGCTTCGACTTCGGCCCCGACGAGGCCGCGATCGTCGGCAACCTCGCCGCCCTGGCGGGTGAGCTGTACGAGAACTACCGCGATCCGGCCAGCGCCGGCGACTACACGACCCTGCATCACAACAACCACCGCTCGAAGAGCGGCGCCGCCCTGGCCGTCGCCGGCATCGCACTGGCAGAGTACACGCCCGAGCCGGGCAGCGATCCGCGCGGCGTGCGCGAACCGGCGGCGTGGATCGACTACGGCCTCGATCAGGCCGACCTGGTCATGCGCATCGTGCTGGTCACCGGCGACGGCGCCTACGCCGAGGGCCCGTTCTATCTGCGCTACGCGGCGCAGAACCTGCTGCCGTTCTGGCGCGCCTGGGATCGCCTGCTCGACGGCGCCGCCTGGACCACCGCGAGCGGCGTCGAGGTGCCGAGCTATTGGCGCCACCCGCTGCTGGCGCGCTCGCTGCAGTGGGCCCTGGACCTAACCGTGCCCGACGGCTCGCTGGCGCCGACCGACGACGGCAACGTCGGCGAGGCGTTCTACTTCGGCGCCGCGCCGACGACGCCGGCCTTCGCCTGGCGCTGGGCGAATGCGCCGCGCCGCTATGAAACCGACGGCAGCATCTCGCTGGCGGCCGACGCGTTGGTGCTCTACGACGACGCGATCGTCCCGGCCGAGCCGCCGGGCTCGCCGACGGCGTTCTACCTCGAAGGCGGCCAGGCGGTGTTGCGCAGCGACTGGTCGCCGGACGCCGTTCTGGCCATCGTCCAGGGCGAGCACCTGATCGCCTCCGAGTTCGGCCGCGATCGCGATGGCCAGCCGGTCGGTCCGCAGTCCCACGAGCACGCCGAGCCCGGCGCATTTCTCCTGCATGCGTTCGGCGAACGCCTGGCGCTCGACCCGGGCTATCTGACGTTTGCCCAGCGCGGGCTGGTGTCGAAGCCGGAGGATCACAATCTCATCCTGGTCGACGGCGCCGGGCCGCTGAACTATCTCGCCGGCTCCCTCGCCTGGCTGCAGAATCCGCTCGCCGGCCCGCCGGTCGACGGCCATGCGACCCTGTCGCAGCCGCTCGATGGCGCCGCCGTCGATGCCGTCCGCGTCAGCACCCGCTATGGCCAACCCGCCGCGCGCGCCGCGCGGATCACGCGCGACTTCGTCTTCGCCGACGACCGATACCTGTTCATCGCCGACGCGGTCGATGGCCCCGACGAGACGCCGCGCCGCTATACCTGGCTGCTGCACGGCAACGGCGGCGGCAGCAGCGGCGGCAGCTTCGCGGCGACCGCGCACGGGGCGCGGTGGGAGCGCCCCGGCGCCGTGTTGGAGACGGCCTTCGCCGTCGACGCCGGCACGCCGCAGGTCGACAGCGTCGAGGCCACCCACGAAGGCGAGGACCGCGCCCGGCTGACGCACACGACGTGGCGCGCCAGCGTGACGGGCACCGCGCTGCGCTCGGTGCAACTCGTCTATCCGCTGCCCGCGGGGGCAGCGGCGCCGATCGTCGCCGACCTGGGCTGGCCCGATGTCGCCGGGGTGTCGCTCGACGACCCGTCCGGCGATCGCCGGGTGTTGGCCTGGCACCGCGCCACCGCTGGCGCGCCGTTGGTGGTGCCCGAGGATACCGTCCCCAACCTCGCGACCGCGCGCAGCGATGGTCGCAGCGCGCTGTTCGACGCGCACAGCAACGGCGGGTTGCGCCTCGCCTGGGCAGACGATGCGACCTCCCTCTCCTACGGCGAATTCAACCAGCTGCGCTCGCGCACGCGCGGCCGGCTCAGTCTGAGCCGGCCGTCCGACCAGGCGATCGACCTGATCGTCGACACCGCCGATCCGCTGGTCGCCCTCGACGAGCTGGCGTTCGAGCCGCAGGCGGCCGATGGTGCGTGCGGGCTGACGATGACCGATCAGGGCGCGGCGATCGTGCTCGGTCGCGAGCGCCGCATCGGCCTGCGCCGAGCGCCGGGCAACTCGCGCCCGGCCGCCGATCCGGGCCCGCCGCTGCGCGCCATGCCGCCGACCGTGGTCGCGCTCGACGGCGGCGGCAGTTGCGACGTCGACGGCGACGCGTTGACGCCGCGCTGGGACCTGGTCTCCGCGCCGGCCGGCAGCGCCTGGTCGCTCGAGGCGACCGACTCGTGGACGCCGCGCCTGTTCGTCGACCGCGCCGGTCCGTACCGCGTCCGCCTGGTGGTCACCGACGCGGCCGGCGCCGACAGCCTCCCGGCCGAGGTGCTGATCCTCGGCGGCGAACCCTGCGCCGACGGCGTCGACAACGATCTCGACGGACTGTTCGATGGCGACGACGCCGACTGCGACGCGCTGGACCAGCCGATCGCCGATGGGCTCGGCCGGCGCGGGCTCGATCTGCGCGTCGGCGCGGTGGCGCGCTTCGACCTCGGCGCGCTCCTTGTCTCGCCGCGCCCGCTGACCCTGCAGGCCGCCAGCACCGATCCGTCGGCGGCCTCGGCCGAGCTCACCGACGGCGTGCTGTCGATCCGTGCGCACCGCCTCGGCGCAGCCCGTATCCACGTCAGCGCCGACGACGGCGCCGGCGAGCGCACGCACGATGTCGTCGCGGTCGCCGTCGCCGGCGCGCCGGCATGCGGCGGCGACTGCGACGCCGACGGCGCCGTGACCATCGACGAGATTCTCGCCGGCGTCGCCATCGCGCTCGGCGATGCACCATTCGAACGCTGCGCCGCCCTCGACGAGAATGCCGACGGCATCGTCGGCGTCCCCGACCTCATCGCCGCGGTGCGGCGCGCTCTCGACGATTGTTAGGGTCGCCGGCGCAGGGCACGTGCCCGGTCGCCTGACTGGGAGTGGTACCGCAACGTCGCTGGGCGCGACTTTGCCGCCGGCGCCGACACCCGCCGCGCCGTGCAGTGCCGCCCGGAGGGCGCCTCGCCGCGCGCGGCACGTCGGATGCAAAGCGGGTGCTGGGTATGGCGCCGCGTGGTCTGCTCATCGCCCTGGTGCTCGCCCACGTCGCGCTGGCACCGGCAGCGCGCGCGGCGAGCTACGTCGTCGCTCCCGCCGGCGACGATGCGGCGAGCGGCTCGGCCGAGGCGCCGTGGCGGACGATCCGCCGCGCCGCGGCGGCTGTGCAGCCCGGCGATGTCGTCGACGTCCAGCCCGGGCTCTACGTCGAGTCGGTGCCCCTCGGCGTCTCGGGCACCGCGCTGGCGCCGATCCAATTTCGCGCCGCGGCGGGCACCGCGCTGGCGAGCCCGGACCCCGCCGCCAGCCTGTCGGCCTTCGACGTCGGTAGCGGCGTCGGACATGTGGTGCTCGACGGCTTCGCGGCGGGCGGCGGCTTCCACGAGACCATCCTGCTGCGCCCCGGCGCGCACCATATCGTGCTGCGCGGCCTCGAGCTCAGCGGTAACCGGGTCGGCATCTGGATCGCCGGCGCCAGCGATGTCACCGTCGATGCGTGCTCGGTGCATCACAACGATCTGGGCGTGCGTGTCCTCGCCGGCAGCGCGCGGGTGACGGTGCGCGACACGGTCAGCGCCTTCAACGACGACGGGCGCGGCTGTGACGGCGATGCCGACGGCTTCGCGGTGGAGGAGACCAGCGCCGAGGTGACGTTCACCGACTGCCGGGCGGAGGGCAACGGCGAGGACGGCTTCGATCTGCAGGGCGACGCGATGCTGCTGTCCGGCATCGAGAGCCGCGCCAACGGCTGCGCCGGCCTCAAGCTGTCGCAGAACGCGCGGGTCGAGAACGCCCTGGTGGTCGGCAACCAGACCGGCGTCACCACGACCTCGTTCTTCGCCCTGCCGGTGCTCGCCGAGATCGTCAGCTCGACCATCGCCGACAACCGCGGCACGCAGTTGCTGCTGCGCAGCCCCGCCGGGGCGCCCGCCGGCAGCGCCCGCGTCCGGCTGCGCAACCTGATCGCCGCCGGCCCGGGCAAGATCGTCGAGGTCGAGTCGGCGGTAGGGCTCGACGAGGACCACAACCTCTTCTATCGCCCCGACACCACCAGCGCCGTGATCGTGCGCCATCTCGCCGAGGGCGCCGAGCGGCGCTACACCGGCCAGCAGGTGAACGGCGGCCTGTGGGCGGCGGAGAGCGGGCAGGGCGCCGGTACGCTGGCGATCGATCCGCAGTTCGCCGAGCGCGAGACGTACGCGGTGGATCCGGCCAGCCCGGCGCTCGATCGCGGCGAGATGGCCGGCGCCCCCGCGGCCGACCGCCACGGCGCGCCGCGCCCGTTTGGCGACGGGGTCGATCTCGGTCCGGACGAGCTCGCGGTGGCGGTCGCCAACCATCGGCCGTGGCCCGATCCGGGACCGGAGCGGACCATCGGCGTCGGCGAGCGGTTCCGCGTCCAGGCCACCGGCTCGGTGGATCCCGACGGCAGCCCGCTGACCTACCGTTGGGACTTCGGCGACGGCAGCGCCGGCGAGGCGGGCTACTTCGCCTGGCATACCTACGCGACGCCCGGCGACTACACGTTGAGCCTCGCGGCTGACGACGGCACGGTGAGCGCGGCGCGCAGCGTCGTGCTGCACATCGTCGCGGCGGCGACGCCGACCGCGACGCCGACCCCGACCCTGGTGCCGACGGCGAGCGCCACGCCGGCAGACACGGCGACG
>JBOHWA010001018.1:0-3512 GCA_050735855.1 Binatia bacterium | reverse complement strand
GTGATCGGCCGCGCCGCCCACCGCGCCGGTGATCACGCCGCGCAGCCGTTCAACGCGGCATTGACGCCGCCGATCAGCTCGTTGATCGCGACAGTGCCATTGCCGTTCGCGTCGAACGACTCGCACTGGGTGACCGAGGCGTTGCCGAGCGCGATGTTCACGCCGACGATCAGCTCGTTGATCGCCACCACGCCGTTGCCGTTGCAGTCGCCGACGCAGGCGCCGGTCGGCGGCACGGTGGGGGTGGGTGTCGGGCCACCGGTCGGCTCGCCCGGCAGGCACACCCCGCGGACCTGGCCTCCGCCGACGTCCAGCTCCTCGCAACGGCTGTTGCTGCTGCACGGGTTGAAATCGTCACAGGCGGCACCGGAATTGGCCGGCTTGCACTGACCCGTCGCGGCGTCGCAGCTTTCGCAGCCGGGTGAGCATCTCGGCACGTTCCGCTGACACTGGCCGGTCTCGGGGTTGCAGCTGTCGGTGCACTTGTCGCCGTCGGTGTCCGGGCATTCTTTCGGGGCAGGGGCACAGAGGGCGAAGAACGCGCTGATCGTACACGCACCCGGGAAGCACGGTCCAAGGTCGAAGCTCGGCGTACACGCTTTGCCGTTATCGTCCATGTTGCCGGCGCAGAGTCCGGTGACCTGGCAGGTGC
Organism: Binatia bacterium; assembly: GCA_050735855.1. Lineage (GTDB taxonomy): Bacteria > Desulfobacterota > Binatia > HRBIN30 > CADEER01 > JBOHWA01. The sequence continues at coordinate 2,860 of JBOHWA010001018.1, read as the reverse complement.
CGCAGCCGCCGGCGCAGGGCCCGGTTCCGCCGGGTGTGCCGAAGCAGAAGATCTGCGGTCCTGCGACGATGCAGCGGTCGTCGGCGGTGCATTCGTTGAAATCGTCGCACTCAGCCCCGTTGGCCGGCGTGCCGCTGCAGCTGCCGTCCGGCTGACAGCGATCGTTGGTGGTGCAGTCGTTCTGGTCGTCGCAGCTGCCGCCCGCCGCCGGCGTGCCGCTGCAGTTGCCCTCTTCGTCGCACATGTCGTTGGTCGTGCAGTTCGAGAAGTCGTCGCACTGCTGCGCCCGCGCCGCGAGCGGTCCGGCCAGCGCCATCCCCAGCACGGCCAGACAGATGATGCGTGTTTGCATGTGATGATTCCTCCTGGCTGCGGCCGTACGACGGCTGGATAGCGAGTGCAAGGGCCCGAATGTTCCGCGTTGTGCACTTGGCGTTTCGCGATCGGGCCTTGCCCACGAACGCAGATAGCCAACAACCGATTGCACGGATTGAGCGCATTTCACGGAGTAGGGCTCAGGAACGTCCCCATTCCCACCGTCCGGCCGAGGCGATAACGTCCCCCGCCATGCACTGCGTGCTGGTCTCCCACTTCCATTGGGACCGCGAATGGTACCGCCCCTTCGAGGCCTATCGCGCGCGCCTGGTCGACGCCGTCGATCGCGTCCTCGATCTGCTGGCGGCCGATCCCGGCTATTATTTCCTGCTCGACGGGCAGACCGTCCTGCTCGAGGACTACCTGGCGATCCGCCCCGAGCGGCGGCCCGAACTCGAGCGCGGATTGCGCCAGGGGCGGCTGGCGGCGGGGCCTTGGTATGTGCAGCCCGACTCGCTGCTGCCGTCCGGCGAGGCGCACGTGCGCAACCTGTTGCTCGGGCGGCGCGTCGGCGCGGCGCTCGGACCGGTGTCGCGCGTCGGCTACGTGCCCGACTCCTTCGGCCATCCGGCGCAACTACCGCAGATCCTCGCCGGCTTCGGTATCGCCACCTTCATCTACTGGCGCGGCAACGGCGACGAGATCCTCGCGACCGGCCCGCGCTACCGCTGGGTGGCGCCCGACGGCAGCGCGCTGCAGGCGAGCCTGCTGACCGAGGGCTACTTTGCCGCCGCCTGCCTACCGGGCGATGTCGAGCTGGCGGCGCGCGGCCTCGCCGACCTCGCCGCGCGCGCCCACGCCGCCGGCGGCGATCCGGTCCTGCTGATGAACGGCTTCGATCACATGCTGCCCGACGGACACACCGGCGCGGTCGCCGCGGCGCTGGCGCAACGCAGCGGCGCGACGGTGACGCGCGGCACGCTCGAGCAGTTCGTCGCCCAGCTGCCGCCCGCCGCGACGACCTACCGCGGCGAGCTGGTCGGCGGCCGCCTCGCCAACCTGCTGCCCGGGGTGTGGTCGACGCGCCTGCCGATCAAGCTCGCCAACCGGCGTTGCGAGACGCTGCTCGAAGCCTGGGCCGAGCCCTGGGCGGCGCTCGGCCACCGCCTCGGCCTGCCCGACGAACGCGCCGCGTTGCAGCTCGCCTGGCGCGCGATCCTGCAGAATCAGGCCCACGACTCGATCTGCGGCTGCTCGCTCGATCCGGTCTGCGACGCGGTCGCCGCCCGCTACACCGAAGCCGAGGGCCTGGCGCGGCAGACGGTCGCCCGCCTGCTCGAGCGGCTGGCGGGGCTGGACGCCGAACGCCGCGTGCCGGAGACGCTCGAACAGACCCTCGCGGTCTTCAACCCATCGCCGCAGCCGCGCACCGACCTGGTGCGCGTGCCGCTCGACGCCTACCCGGCGATGCGCCTGCCGCTCGGCGTGCCGGCGTTCGCGCCGCTGTCGCTGGCGGCGTCGGATCCGCCGGGCTTCGAGATCGACGGCCGCCCGGTGCGCGTCGTGCCGTCCGACGACCCGACGCGCGCCCGCTGGCTGCCGGGGCAGACGCCGTTCGACCTCGAGCTCGTCGTCGCCGACGTGCCGGCGCTCGGGTGCCGGCGCCTCCGGGTCACACCGTGCGCGCCGGTGCGCGACGTCGTCGACGACGGGCGCGAGATCGCGCACGGCGACATGTCCGTCACACTCGAGCAAGGCGGGACGCTGCGCGTGCGCTGCGGGGCGCACCACTTCCCCGGCCTGTTGGCGGTGGAGGACGTCGGCGACCGCGGCGATACGTACGACTTCGATGCGGTCGAGGAGACAGAGAGATCACGAGAAGAGATGCTCACCGCGGAGACGCGGAGTACCCGGAGAGAAGCAGATCGTCTCCGCGATCTTCGCGTCTCCGCGGTGAATTCTTTTTCTTGGCAGCGGACACGCCACCCTGCCGGCATCTCGACGCTTGCCGTCACTCGCGTCCTGCACGTACCCGCCGGGCTCGACGAGGATCGCGAGCGGCGCTCGAGCGCTCTGGTGCCGCTGCGGCTCACCGTCGAGGCGCGGCTGGCGGCGGGTGTGCCGCGCGTCGATCTGGCCGTGCGCGTCGACAATCCGGCGCGCGACCATCGCCTGCGTCTGTGCTTCCCGACCGGGCGGCCGGCGGCGACCTACCGCGCGGCGACGACCTTCGATGCCGCCGAACGGTCGACCGCGGCGCGCGCCGACGCCGGCTGGATGCACCGCGCCCCGACGACCTTCGCGCACCAGGGTTGGGTGAGCGCCAACGGGCTCACGGTGCTGGCGCCGGGTCTGCCCGAGGCGGAGGTCACCCCCGACGGCACCATCGCCATCACGCTGCTGCGCGCCGTCGGCTGGCTGGCGCGCTACGATCTGCGCTCGCGCCCCGGCCCGGCCGGCCCGCCGATCGAGACGCCGGGCGCGCAACTGCTCGGCGCGTACACGGCGCACCTGGCGCTGCTCGCCGGCGACGATCCGGCCGCGG
>JBOHWA010001017.1:0-1856 GCA_050735855.1 Binatia bacterium | reverse complement strand
GTCGAATCCTCCCGCCGCCGTGGTAGCAGCAAACGCCGCCGACGGTAAGGCTCTGGTGGGCGGCGCCCGGTCGAAACTACATCGCCTGTAAAGACGTCGTGCAGACCGCCGCGCGCAGCCGCGCGTTCCTACACGGTGGCGCGCCGCCTGACCGCTGATCGGCACTCACGTTGGAACTGTCGTCCGCTGGCCCGGGCATTGCTCGCCCTCAGCTGGCATGGGCAGGCGGGAATGAACCCGCCGGCAGGAAAAAAGGAGAGGATCATGGCGAATACGCCTCAGAAGGATCAACAGCAGCGCGATCGGCAGGATCAGCAGCGTGAGCCGGGCCAGCCGGGACATGGCCAGCCGCAGACCGATCGCGATCGGCAACAGGATCAGGGCAAGCGGCCGGGTCAGGGCGGCGGGCAGAAGCAGTACTGAGCCGCCGCGTTCATCCGATCGAAGAAGCGCTGCGCCTCCCTGCCGCCGACTGACGGCGGGGAGGCGAAGCGTGACGAAGGGAGACCCCGATGAAAAACCCCGCGCCACCGGATCGGCGAACCTGCTGCGCGCCACGGCCGCCGCGGCCGATCGGCAGCCAACGCAACCAGACGCTCGGCGTCCCGCCGGGCGTGTCCGACAGACCCGCATCGCCGTCGCGCAGCGAGCGCGAGCGGTTGCTCGCGCGGTGAAGAACATCTGAAGAGCGGGCGGGCCGCCCGCGCTCCCAGCACGGACGTCGGCGACCCACGCGAGCGTGCACGCCCGGTCGCGGGCTGGGTGACCCCCGCTCCGTGCTGGGAGCGCGGGCGGCCCGCCCGCTCTTCGCCTGCGTGTCAACCGCCGGCGCTTGCCTGCCAGGCCGGGACGCCGCTCGCCTCCAGCGCGCGCTGGTCGTGTGAGACCAGCAGCGTGTACCCCGCTTCGTCGTGCAGCTGCCTGAGGAAGGCGCGCAGCTCGCTGAGGCGGCCTTCCGACTCGGGCACGATGAAGGTGCGATAGAGGAACGGCTTCGGCACGTCGCTGGTGATGCCGTCGATGTTGTTGACGATGTCGCCGGTGAAGGCGTACTGGCGCAACCCGTCGGACCCTTGCACGGTCGCCAGCACGATCTGGCTGCCCGGCGTGTGGCCGCCGGCATCGATGACGAACACGCCGGGAAAATTCGGCACCGGAAACAGCGGCCCGCCGGTGAGCTCGGCGCGGTGCGCGCAGGCCGCATCGTCGAGCAGGTCCATGCCCGGCTGTGTTGTGTAGTTGGTGCGCTGCGCCTGCGCCTCGGTCATCGGCACCTGCACGGCGCGCTTGCCGCGCGCGCAGAGCGCCCCGATGCCGCCGACGTGGTCGGTGTGCAGATGGGTGAACACCACCGCGCCCACCTTGCCGCTCGCGTCGCCGAGGACCTCGGCGGCGGCGGCGATCGGTTGCATCGCCGCAGCGCCGCCCAGTTGCTCGAGCGGCCGACCGAAGGCCGCGGCGGCATCCGGGGTCATGCCGGCGTCGACCAGCAGCAAGCGCCCGTCCGCCCATTCGAGCACGAAGGACGGATGACTCATGACGTAGGGCTCGTCCGGCGACGGGTCGCGCGACGGATCGAGCACGGTGGCGCGCGGCATCGCCTGGCTGGCGGTGTTGATCAGCGACAGGCGCACCGGCAGCCCGCCCTCACCCGCCGCGGGCGCCGCGCGCACCGCCGCCAGGGTCGGCAACGGCGCCGCTTCACGCCGCACGGCGATGTGCGCCCACGCCAGGCCGAGCGCCAGCAGCAGCACGGCGACGCCGAGCAAGCCAGCCAACGCGAGGATGATGCGCTTCAGCATTCCGTCTGTGCCTCCCGGCCACCGCCCTTAGCACGCCGGCGCACAGATCAACGC
>JBOHWA010001016.1:0-3746 GCA_050735855.1 Binatia bacterium | reverse complement strand
AGCCCGGCGCCGAGGGCCCGGCGCCCTCCAGTGGCTATTCGAGCGCGCGGTTGATGGCGCGCACCAGGTGCGCCTTGGGCACCGCGCCGACGATCTGGTCAGCGACCGTGCCGCCCTTGAACAGGATCAGGTTCGGGATGCCGCGCACGCCGTACTTCGACGGCGTCTGCGGATTGTCGTCGACGTTCATCTTGACGACCTTGAGGCGCTCGGCGTACTCGCCGGCGAGCTCTTCCACCACCGGCGCAATCGCCTTGCAGGGGCCACACCACGGGGCCCAGAAGTCGATCAACACCGGGACCGAGGACTTCAACACCTCTTGGTCGAACGACACATCGCTGATTTCGGAAACATTGCCCACCGTGATCTCCTCTCGGGCGAATAGTCCGGAGACCATAATCGCGGCGTCCGGCCTATTCAAGGCGCTGGGTGGGGCGGCCCCCCGGGAGCCTCGCCCTCCCGGGGCCGAGGTCAGGCGGCGTTGGTGGTGGTACTGCTGCTCAGGCCGTCTTCGACCGCGCTCAGCTTCGACAGCCGCTGGCGCAGGCTCAGTTGATCGCGCACGGTGGCCAGCAGGCGGGCGCGGTCGACCGGCTTGGGGATGAAATCGGCCATCCCGGAGCGCATGGCGCGCTGCTTGAAGCGGGTCAGGTCGTAGCAACTGAAGGCGACGATCGGGATGTTCCGATACTGCTCGCGCGCCAGGATGTTCTCGGCCAGACAGTAGCCGTCCATCCCCGGCATGTGCAGATCGAGCAGGATCAGATCGACCGGCTGCTCGCCGAGCACGCGCAACGCCTCCCAGCCGCGATCCACGCACAGGCAGGTGAAGCCCTGACTCTCGAGAAAGCGTCGGGTGATGATCAGGTGATCCTGCTCGTCGTCGACCAGCAGGATGACTTCTTTGCGGACCGGTTCACTATCGTGCGGCATGAGCAAGGCCTCAGTTCCTGCTCCGGACCAGAGCACGCCTCGTACCAATGAACCGAACGACCGGCAGCGCGACATCCGGAGCGGCGCAGCAAATCGACAACTGGCTGGAAAGTATCACGTACAACGTTGAACGGTACGCAAACGTGAAATTGTTGACGGATGACGCCAGCGCCAGGAACTGGCAGGGATGCCAGTTCCAGTGCGGCCTGCCGGGTCAGCGGGGCGGCGCCGGCGACTCGTTCGGCGGTACGGCGCGATAGACCGGCAGCGACTGGGTGTTGGCGCGGATGTCGGGCGACAGGGTGTTGATCAGCGTCTCGCCAGGTGCGCCCGGCCGCAGATAGCCGGCCTCGGCCGCTGCGGCGGTCAGCGTCGGGCGATCCTCGGGGCTGACGATGCGCCCTTCCATCTGTGGGTTGTCGACCGCCAGGCTGTCGCGCTGGCCGCTGCCGACGGTGCGCAGGCCGGCGAGCAGCGGCGCAGCCGCCGCGGCGTCGACCGTCTCGACCGGGGTTGGAAACTTGCCGCGCTGGATGCGGGTCGTCTGGTTGGGGCCGACGACGGCGCCAGGGCCGATCAACCCCGTGCGGCCCGCCACGGCGACCGTGCCGTCGACGCCCAGCACCTCGGTGACCTTCGCGGTCGGGTCGTAGCGCACGACGAAGACGGTGCCCTGCACGCGCACGACGGCGGTCGGCGTCTCGACTTCGTAGCGCGCGCCGCCCTCGCCGTAGCCGGCGACCAGCGCCTCGATCGCGCCCTGCACCAGGCGCAGCAGCGAGATGCGTGGTCCTTTCGTTCCCGCATAGCGTTCGATGGCCAGCTCGGTCCCGCTGGCGAGATCGACGACGGCGTCGTCGACGAAGACCAGCTTGGCGGCCGCCGTGCCCTCCCCGGTGCGGACGCTGTCGCCGCTGAACACCGGGTTGCCGACCAGTGCGGGTTGCCACTCGCCGCGCGCGCCGCGCTGCACCTGGACCTCGCCGGTGGCGCTGGCGAAGGTGGCGACCTGCGTCTCTGCCCGGGCGGAGCCCGCCGCGAGGGCGGTGCACAGCAGGGCAGTCAGCAGGTGGCGGGTGGACATGGGCGATCTCCGAGGCTCAGAAGTGCAACCACACATTGGCCTGGACGATATTCCGGTTGTACTCGAAGTCGGGGATGTTCGAGCCGTTGAACACGCCGAGGTACTCGAGGTTGGCCGACAGGAACGAGGTCAGCGGCCGCTCGAAGCGCAGGACGATCTGGTTCTGCCCGTCGTGGCGGCGCTTGGTGAAGCCGGTGCGGCTGTTGGGGTGCTCGTAGGTCTGCAGGTCGAACAGGTAGCCGACCGTGCCGCGCCCCCAGTCGAGCACGCCGAAATCGAAGCGCACGTCGAACAGGTTGTCCATGTAGGCGAAGTCGGTGCCGTCGTTGGAGGTCGGGTCGTTGTCGTCCCACTGATAGCCGAAGCTCATGTAGCGGTCGGCGGCGCCGAGCAGGAAGTACTGGCGCACCCCGAAGGCGTTGTTGAACGCATCGCGAAACGGGTCGAAGGGGTTCGAGTTGAACTGTCTGGGGCTGTAGTTGGGGCTGTTCGGGTCGTTGCCGCCGAGGAAGTCCTGGCCGGAGAACGAGTAGTAGATCTGGGTGGCGCCGACCTGGCCTTCGAAGAACGTCATCCATGGCGTGCCGCGCCCGCCCTGGTAGTAGCCGCGGTAGTTGAGCAGGTTGAAGTCGTACATGCCGGTGACGCCGAACTGCAGAAACTGGTTCATCTGCGGCGACGTCATGGTCAGATGGACGCGGTGGCTCTGCAGGTCGTTTCCGCTGCTCTCGAAATGCACGCTCTGATAGAGGTCGTAGCCGACCACGCCGGTGCCGGAGTCACCGGCGTAGAGCCGATACTTGGCGCCCGCCCCGATGCGGAAGAAGCCGTCCTGCTCGCCCTTGGTGTTGAGCGAGGCGCCGCCCACCGACGGATCGGTGTTGTAGTTGCGCGCCAACGACGAGCTGTCCGGGGCCAGCATGACGTTCGAGTCGTAGCCGAAGCCGGTGGTGCCATGCACCTCCCAGGCCGGCTCCTCGCTGCCGACGAGGCCGGGTGCGCCGCTGGCGAGGTACTGCTTGGCGATCTGCGTCGTCTCGGCGTCGGCCGGCCCGCTCTGCACTTCTGCGAGCAGAGTGCGCGCCTCGCTCGACTCGCCGTCGCGCATCAGCGCAAGCGCCTGGTAGTACTGTGCCGACGAGCGCAGCGCCGGGTCCTTGGCCGCCTCGGCGAAGTAGGGCTGTGCGCCCTTCGGGTCGCCGGTGCGCAGCCGCACCAGCCCGAGATAGAACGCGGCGGCGAAACGGTTGGCGGGCTGCTGATGGGCGCGCTGCAACCACTCCTCGGCCAACGGATACTGGCCGGTCTGGAAGTAGAGGATGCCGAGGTCGAGCACCGCGCCGGACAGGTCGGGGCGCAGCGCCAGGGCCTGCTCGAGGTCGGCAATCGCCTTGTCGGGGAAGCCCAGCCGCGCGTTGGTCAAGCCGCGGTAGTAAGCCACCACCGCATCGTCCGGGTCGGCCGCCGCGGCTTCGTCGAGCAGCACCTGCGCCTCCGCCCAGCGCTGCGCGTTGAACGGAATCAACGCCTTGCCGTAGAGCTGTTGCGAGCGCGTGTTGGCCGACGCCGGCACTGGCCACGCGGCAGCCAGGAGCAGCAGCATCCAGACGATGCGCAGTATTGCCTCGCTCCTCCTCATAGCCCGCCCGCGGTGAACCGCCCTCCCGATCCCGCGCCCGCCGCCTTCACCCTGCACGGCGAACCGGTCGGGGTATACGCTGGCCTCGCC
>JBOHWA010001015.1:0-8976 GCA_050735855.1 Binatia bacterium | reverse complement strand
GCTGACGCCCGAGCAGCGCGAAACCTTCCAGCGCGTCATCGCCGAGTACCGCCAGGTGCAGGCCGACACCGCCGAGCGCCCCGAATCGCGCCTCAATCTCGGCAACCTCGAGATGCGCCTCGGCAACCCCGCCGCCGCGCAGGCCGCCTTCGACGCGGCGATCCGTCTCGAACCGCGCTTCTTCCCTGCCTACGTCGCGCTGGCCGACCTGCAGCGCCGCGGCGGCCGCGAGACCGACGCCGAAGCCACCCTGCAGCGGGCGCTGCAGAATGCACCGGACGCCGCCGACGTCCACCAGGCACTCGGCCTCTCGCTGGTGCGCCAGAAGCGCCTCGCCGAGGCCCTCCCCGCCCTGCGCCGCGCCGCCGAGCTGGCGCCGGAGAACGCCCGCTTCGCCTACGTCTACGCCGTCGCGCTGCACGACGCCGGCGATCGCGCCGGCGCCATCGCCGCGCTCACCAACGCCCATCGGCGCCAGCCGGCCGCGCGCGAGATCATCGCCGCCCTGGCCCAATACGAGGGCGAAGCCGGCAACCACGCAGCCGCCGCTGCGTGGGCCGAGAAGCTCCGCCCCTAGCCGGGGCTCTCCAGCACTTGAGTTAGTTCCAATTTGGAACTAAAGGCGACTCACGAGGTGACGTGATGAGCGACAGCGGAACCAATCTGGCGACCGTCTGTGTCCTGTGCAGCCACAACTGCGGCGTGCGCGTCGATGTCGAAGACGGCCGCATCGTCGCGGTGCGCGGCGACGAGACCAATCCGATCACCAAGGGCTACGTCTGCAACAAGGCCTTCGCCATCTCGCACTATGTCGAGCACGGCGACCGCGTCCGCCAGCCGCTCAAACGCCAGCCCGACGGCAGCTTCGAGGTGATCGACTGGGCGACGGCGATCAGCGAGATCGCCGCCCGCCTGAATGAGATCCGCGCCCGCCACACGCCGCGCGCCATCGCGCTGGTCGGCGTCGGCGGCCAGGGCAACCACATGGATGCCCCCTACGCCCTGGCGTTCCTCCACGGCATCGGCTCGCGGCGCTTCTTCAACGCCTTCGCGCAGGAGAAGACGCAGCACAATCTGCTCGACCAGTGGATGTTCGACGCCTCGCCCGCCACCTTCCTGCACGCCGACACCGAGCAGACCCGCTTCCTGCTGGTGCTCGGCACCAATCCGAAGATCTCCAACCGCGGTCACAACGCCACCGATACGTTCAAGACACTCGCCGAGGACCGCAGCCGCACGGTCGTCGTCGCCGATCCGCGCGAGACCGACACGACACGCACCGCGACGCGCCATCTGCAGCTGCAGCCGGGCACCGACGCCTACCTGCTGCTGGCCATGGCCGCGGTGATCGTGCGCGAGGAGCGCTACGAGCGCCGCTTCGTCGACGACCAGACGGTCGGCTTCGACCGGCTGCGCGACGAGCTGGCCGCCGTCGATGTCGCCACCATGGCGGCGCGCTGCGGCCTGTCGGTGGATGCCATTGTCGACACCGCGCGCGGCTTCGCGGCCGCCGAGTCGGCGTCGATCTTCTTCGACCTGGGCGTCGAGCAGACGCCGTTCTCGACCCTGGTCTCCTACCTGATCCGCGCCCTGCTCGTGCTGACCGACAACCTCGGCCGGCCCGGCGGCTGCATGTTCCAGGAGTCCTTCCTGCCGCCGATGCAGGACCCGGACGCGGCCCGCGAGCCCGAACGCGCGCTCGCCTCCGGCATCCCGGCCATCCGCGCGCTCGGCAACAACGGGATGTTCTCGCCGACGCTGCTGCCCGAAGAGGTGCTGCTCGACCACCCCGAGCGCATCCGCGCGGTCATCGTCGAAGGCGCCAACCCGATCCTCTCCTACTCGGACGCGTCGCGCTGGCGCGAGGCGCGCGAGCAACTCGATCTGCTGGTGGTGATCGATCCCGCCATGACCGAGACGGCGCGCCTCGCCGACTACGTGCTGCCGACCCCGGTGGGCTACGAGAAGTGGGAGATCGCGGTGTTCCCGCGCGGCGTGCCGGAAGTCTACATGCAGCTGCGGCCGCCGGTCGTGCCGCCGCCGCCCGATGCGCTGCCCGAGCCCGAGATCTACGTCCGCCTGTGCGAGGCGATGGATCTGTACGGCCCGCCGCCGGACGCGTTGCACGGGCTGGCGGCCGAGGCGCGCACGCCGATGGGCGCCATGGCGTTCCTCGGCACCGCGCAGGCGCACGCCAGCGGCGGCCAGCACCAGATGCTGATCTGGGCCTATCGGACGCTCGGCCCGCATCTGCCGGCGCCGGCGCTCACCGCGCCGTTCTTCATCGCGCAGCTGAACGCCATGTTCCGCCCCGAGAGCGTGCTGCGGACACTGGGGCCGGACTGGGAGGGCAAGCCGCCGTTCGAGATCGGTACCGAGTTGTTCGAGCGCATGCTCGCCCATCCGGAGGGGGTGGAGATCGCGCGCCAGCGGCTGGAGACCAACCTCGAGGACCATCTCGGATTCGGCGACCGCAAGATCCGCCTCGCACCGGAGGCGATGCTGCCCGAGATCCGCCGCGCCATCTCGACCGCCCCGACCGTCGACCCGAGCTTCCCGTTCGTCATGGCCGCCGGGTTGCGCACGCGCTGGACAGCCAACACGCTTCAGCGCGATCCGGCCTGGCGCAAAGGCAAGGGGCCGCACTGCGCGCTCAACCTGTCACCGGCCGATGCCAGCGCGCTCGGTATCCGCGACGGCGACACTGTGCGCGTCGCCACCCAGCGCGGCAGCCTGGTGCTGCCGGCCCTGGTCGACCGCAAGCTGCTCACCGGTCATGTCTGGATGCCGAACGGCTTCGGCATGGTCTCCGCCGACGGCATGGTGCAGGGCGGCAACCAGAACGAGCTCACCGACGTCACCGACCGCGACCCGTTCACCGGCATCCCCCATCACCGCTACGTGCGCTGCCGGATCGAACGCCTCGCTGGCTAGGCGCCGGCCCATTCTGCGGCGCTTCCGGCTGCCGCGGGGAGTGGCGGCCCCCCATCGTTGGCCAGGGCGGGAGCTGCTACCGTTCGGCAATGCGCGCCCCCTCGGACGAGAGAACGGTCGACGAGCCGAGCCCTGGCGGCTACCGCGCCCGCGAGACAGGGGCCGCAGCACAGCGCTTGCCGACCACGGCGTTGCACCCGCGGAAGAAGCGAACGAGACGCGTCAAGCCAGCGCTGGCCCGACAGCTCAACCGCCTTCTCTGCTGGCTTTTGCCGCCCGTCTACGGCGCCTATATGTGGTTGGTGTACAAGACGAGTCGGGTGGTGCACGAGAACACCGATCTGCTCTGGCTGATGCGTCAACGCTACGGCGGCCTGGTCGGGATCATGTGGCACCAAGAGGTATTCATGGTCGCCTGGGCGTTTCGGCAGTACGAGGGACATACGCTGGCCAGCCCGAGTGAGTTCGGCAACATCATCACCGCGCTGCTGCAGAAGAACGGATTCGTCGTCTTTCGCGGCGGCTCGACCGATTCGCACAGCCGTCGCCGCCGCGTGTTGCCCGACATGATCCGGCACATGAGAGAGGTCCCCGGCGTCGCCTTCGGCATTACGTGCGACGGCTCGAAAGGGCCGCCGTACAAGGTCAAAGAGGGCTCGATCGCGATCGCCCACGCCTGCGCGAAGCCGATGATCCTGTCGCGCACCTGGTGCAAGCGGCGCATCAACCTGCCGGGCTGGGATCGCTCCTACATCCCCCTACCCTTCAACCACATCGTGCAAGCCTTCGCCGGTCCGTACTTCGTCCCGGTCGACGCCGACGATCCCGTCGTCCTCGAACGCTTCCGAGCCGCGATCGAGAGCGAGCTGCTCGAGCTGACACACTACGTCGATCAGCAGATCGGCGAGGTCCCCGCCGAGCCCCGCTTTGGCTTCCCGGTGGGATGGAAACCTGCGTGGGGCAATGCCATCCCAACTCCGTCTCTCGATGCGCCCGCCTCACATCCGGCACTGCAACAACGCGGCGCCGAGCCACAAAGCCACCCTGCGAGGCGTCATCAGCGTCACGCGGTCGCGCGCCAGGCCTGACGCGAACCCCGTGGGCCAGACGGGTCAAGTCCCCCACCCCTGTATGAACCGGGGAACCGGGGGGCGGCAGGGGCGGAGGCGCGTGATGCGCAAGCCGCTCTTCGCCTGACCTCCGAGGTGGATGAAAGTCATTGACATTATAAAGTAGTGGACTAAGTACAACTTTATGGAGGCGGACGAGCAACCAGAGGTGCGGGACTCGGGCGACACGCACTGGGTACCGTCGGTGGCGATCGAAGTATGGATTGTCACCGCGTTGCTGCACCGAGAACAGCCTGAACGCGAAGACTTCACCGCCCGGGAGATCACCGAGCGCGCGCGGCGAGAACGCCTGCGCGAACCGCTCCGCCCCGGCGTCAGCGTGTTTGCGACTATGCACGCCGTCGCCAATCGACCCCCGAGCCCCAACCGTCTGCGGATGCTGACCGCGACCAGCAAGGGGCGCCGGCGCCTCTTTCGGCCGGGTGATGCCTCTGACCCGGGCCGGCGAGGTGGGCGCAGCCTGCCGGAGCGCGCCGAGCTCCCGGCGCGCTATCGCGAGTTGTTGGATTGGTACAGCGGTGTCTACGCCGCCGGCGCGCCGGGCGGAGCGGATCCGATTCTGGCGCTGCGCGGGTTGGGCAAGGAGCTGTGGCGCGACGAGAAGGCGGACGCCTACGTCAGGCGGCTGCGCGCGGGGTGGGAGTGAGCCGCGTTTTCTGGGACACGAACCTCTTCATCTACTTGATCGAGGATGCGGGTACGCTCTCAAAGCGCGTCGTCGAGCTGCGCGAGCGCATGCTGGCACGTGGCGACCAGCTCGCCACCTCCGCCTTCACCTTGGGCGAGCTGCTGGTGAAGCCGGTCGAACGCGGTCGGGAGGACCTCGCGCACGCGTATCGTGAGGCGCTTTCGAGCCTGGCCGAGCTGATTCCCTTCGACGCCCGCGCAGCCGTCGCGTACGCGCGGATCCGTCAGGATCGAACCCTCCGCCCGCCCGACGCGATCCAGCTCGCCTGCGCCGCGGCCGCCACGGTCGACCTGTTCATCACCAACGACGACCGGCTCTCGCGCAAGGTCGTCCCCGGCATCCAGTTCATCAGCGCCCTCGACCGGGCGCCGCTGTAGGCCGGACGTCGAGGGGATCCATCCGGCCGCATAGATCCCGATTGATCTCACACCACGGCGCGATAGCCGAGCAGCTCGACCACCTCGACCGGTTGCTCTTTGCCCTTCACCGCGAGCACGGCGCGGCGGCCGAGATCGAACTCCGGGCCGAGGCGGCCGGCGGTGACGGCGGAGACCAGGATCTGCGTCTGCATCTCCTTGGTCAGGCCCTCGATGCGGCTGGCGAGGTTGGGCGCGTCGCCGACGACGCTGTACTCGCTGCGCTGGTCGGGACCCATCTGACCGGCGATGACGATGCCGGTGTGGATGCCGATGCCGATGCGGATCTCGGGCAGGCCGTCGGAGGCCAGCTGCCGATTGAGCGCCGGCAGGCGCTGCATCATGTCCACGGCGGCGCGCGCCGCGCGCGCCGGATCGTCCTCGTGCAGCACCGGCGCGCCGAACAAAGCCATCACCCCATCGCCGGTGAACTGGCGGATGATGCCGCCTTCCGCTTCGACCGCGGCGACCATCACGGTGAACAGCTGATTCACCAGGCGCACCAGCTCGGTCGGCTCGGTGCGCTCGGCGACGGTGGTGAAGCCGCGCACGTCCTGGAACAGGATCGTCACCTCGCGCCGCTCGCCCTTCAGCGGCAGGCCGCTGAGCACCGCCGCCGCGACGTCGCGCGAGACGAAGCGGCCGAAGGTCTCCTTGATGTGCTCGCGCTCGGCCAGGCCGGCGACCATCTCGTTGAAGGAGCTGGCCAGGAAGCCGATCTCGTCCTCGCGGCCAACGCGCAGGCGCTGGCCGAAGTCGCCGGTGAGCACCCGGCGCATGGCGGCGACCAGGATCTGCACAGGGGCCGCGATGCCGCCGGCGATCAGGCCGCCGACCAGCAGCGCGCCGATGAGTGCCGCGATGCCGATGATGCTCACCCAGGTCGGCAGCGCGGCGAGCGGGCCGAGGGCGCGGTTGTAGGAGTCCTGCACCAGCACGTACAGCGGCTCGGTCAGCGCCGCCTCGATCGGCAGGAAGATCGACAGCAGGCGCGCACCCTCGCGGTTGAGTACGAAGGTCGGGCCCTCGCCCGTGCCGCTGCCGGCGGCGCGCGCCAGCTCGGACTGCAACGTCTGGCTGCGCAACGGCACCGAGGCGTCGCGGGCGCCGGCCGGCCACGAGGTGGCGAAGATGCGCGACGCGGTGACGAACGACACGGCCGTGTTGGTGGTGGTTTCCAACTGCCGCGCCGTGTTGTCGTCGATCGCCTCGCCGGTGAGCAGATAGCCGATCGGATCCGGACCGAGCACCGGCACGGCGACGACCTGCACCAGGCCGCCGTCGATCTCGGTGATGGCCTCGGCGGGCAGGCCGGATTCGAGCACCTGGGCGAGCGGCGCCTGGCCGGCGAGCGAGCGGCCGACCTCGGCCCGGGCGCCGGAGCCGGCGAGCAGGCGGCCCTGCTCGTCGGTGATCAGCAGCAGATCGACGCCGATGCGCTCGCGATGGTTGAGCGCTACCGAGGTCAGCGTGTCGGGATCGTAGGTGGCGAGCGCGCGCTTGAGACCGAAGTCGCCGGCGAGCAGCGAGGTCTCGCCCAACAGGCGCTCGGCGCGCCCGGCCATGAGGCCGCGGAAGACGTTGCCGGTGACGGCGAACTGGCGCTTGACGCTGTTCTCCACCCAGCCGCTGACGGTGAAGCCGATGACCCACATCGTCGCCAGCAGGATGGCGACGATCAGCATCGAGAAGGGCAGGAAGATGCGCGTGCGCAGGCGACGCCGCGCCCACCAGCGGCTCACTCGTAGCTCCGCCCGCGCGGCCGGGTCTTGCGCGGCACCGCATCGACGGTGAAGGCCAGCGGCGCCGTGCCCTCGCCGACCGCGACGCGCTGCCGCGTCGCCTCGACGCCTGTCTTGGCCCCCTCGTGCCAGGCCGTCAGTGCATAGGTACCCGGCGGCAGGTCCTTCAGCGTAAAGGCGCCCTGCTCGTCGCTCACCGCGAAGTACGGCGTCGGCAGCACCAGGATCACGCCCGCCATCCAGTCGTGGATGTTGCAGCCGACTTTGACCGCACCGGGTTGGTCGAAACGCACCGGCGACGCCGCCTCGCCCTTGTAGAGCGGGATCTCGAAGGTCTTGGTGCGCGACAGCGAGTAGACGTGGTGGTGGATCTGATCGTGGTTGGGAAAGGCGACCTCGGTGCCGACCACTACCGGCAGCAGGCGCGGCACGAACTCCTTGTTGATCTGGTCCATCACCACCGGGGTCGGCGCCGCGGGCGGCGGCGCGCCGTCCGGCAGCGCCTCGACGAAGACGACGGCGTCGCGCAACGGCTGGCCGGCGGCGTCGACGACCCGCCCGCCGACGTCGACCGCCGGCGCGGCGGACGCCGCGCCCAAGGCCAGCGCCACCAGGAGCCACGCCGCAGGCCGCGCTCGTCTCATCGTCACGTGCCGCATGAGTGGCTCAATATCTGAACCGATAGCTGAGCTGAAACCCGTTGTCGTCGGGGTCGGCCGGACCGGCGGCGCGGTCGCTGTCGACGATGATGTACTCGAAGCCGAGGCGATGGCGCAGCCAGAACTCGAAGAGATAGGCGAAGGTCCAGGCGTGGCCGCGTTCGCGCGTCGAGGGGCCGTAGGCGTTGTCGTCATCGATGCGGAAGTCGTCGTAGCGCGCCGAGACGCGATGGCCGCGGAAGCGATAGCTGACCAGCGGGTAGAGCGCCTGGATCGTGCTGTCGTACGGCGTCGTGCGCGCGGCGGTGGTGCCGTAGAGATACTGAAAGATGACGTCGAGGCCGGGCAGCGGCTCGACGGCGACGCCGACGACGCCGTAGCGGGTCTCCCACACGCCCGGCACCGCGAGGTTGCCGAGGTTGTCGAAGTAGGCGAGGCGCAGGAGCCCGATGTGCCACGGGTCGCGCAGGTTGACGCCGCCGTAGAGTGCCGGACGGCCGTCGCGCTCGTCGAACTCGTTGAACGATTTGCCCGGCGCCGGCAGGGGCAATTGGCTGTTGATGCCGGCCAGGAAGTCGCTCAGCACCCAGCCGCGTTGATCGAGCAGGATGCCGAGCAGATCGGGTCCCCAGCCGGCGCCGGCGAACAGGTTGATCTCGCCCTCGCCGGCCAACGGCGTCCACCAGCTGCCCTCGAAGCCGAGCAGCCGGCCCTCCTCCCACAGCCAGGTATTGAGCGCCGACGGCGTCAGCGTCAGCTTCGGCGTCCAGGCCGGCCCGGTGTGCTCGAGCGAGAAGGTCGGGTTGTAGACGCCGACCAGCACCGACCAGCCGTCGACCCCGTCACCGAACTCGCGGCGCACGAAGCCCTCGATCAGGCGCGGCACGTCGTGGTCGGGGTCGGTGTCGCCGCGGTCGTCGATATCGCCCTCCCAGTTCACCTGCGCCTGGAAGCGCAGGCCCCAGGGCAGCGTCGCCCACGGCTCGATCGCCAACTGGTCGATGGCGAAGCGCGTCACGCGCTCGTACTGGCCATCGTCGTCGACGCCGCCGTAGCGCGTCTTGCCAGGACCGCGGTCCATCCAGCTCGGCGCCCGCCCGCCGCGCGCGATGCGCAGATCGAGCAGGGCGCGAATCCCCACCCCGTGCTCATCCTCGACCGAGTAGGCATCCTGCTCGACCGCGTAGTCCTCCTGCGCCGCGGCCGCCGTCGCCAGCAGCAGCAGCAGCAGGGCCAGCCCCGCACAGGCGCGGCCGGCGATTCCCCGGCACAGGCGTCGTTGGTCTCCATGCGACATGGGTTGCGGCCCCCGCCCTGTTGCAGCGCGGCGGACCGTATCATCGGTGCGGCGCTGAAGGAACCGCCGCGCCGCCCTCCCCTTTTGCCGTTTGACTCGGCGGCGATGTC
>JBOHWA010001014.1:0-3609 GCA_050735855.1 Binatia bacterium | reverse complement strand
ATCCCCGCCTACGCCGTCGAGCCGACTCTGCCGCTGCAGCCGCGGATCGTCCGCCGTCGCAGCGGGGCCGTGTCGGGCGCGCCGCGCGCGCCGCGCCCGACCGATCTCGCCGTGCTGGCCTACACCTCGGGAACCACCGGCGCGCCCAAGGGTGTCATGATCAGCCACGCCAACCTGTTGTGGTCGGCGTTCGCCTGCGCCGCGGCGCGCGGCGACACGCACGACAGCGTCGGCGCCAGCCTGAGCCCGCTGACCCACACGCCGGTGTTCGTCTCGCACCTGCTGTGCCGCATCCTCACCGGCGCGACCACGGTGCTGCTCGAGAAGTTCGATCTGCCGGCGCTGCTGGCGCAGGTCGAGGCCACCGGCGTCACCGACCTGCCGCTGATCGGCGGCATGGTGTTCGAGGTCGTCGCCATGGGCGAGGTGTCGGACGCGGTGCGGCGCACGGTGCGCAAGGTCAGCGTCGGCGGCGCGCCGACGCCGATGGGCGCCAAGCGCGAACTGCGGCGCATCTTCGCCGGCGCGGAGGTGATCGAAGCCTACGGCCAGACCGAGTCGACCAACGGCGTCACCATGGCGCGGCAGACCAGCGTCTTCGACCGCCCGGGCACCATCGGCACGGCCAACCCGCACGTCATCGTCGCCGTGCAGCGCGCCGACGGCAGCCTGGCGGCGGATGACGAGGACGGCGAGTTGGTCGTCGGCGGACCGACCGTGATGGGCGGCTACTACCGCGACCGCGTCGCCACCGCCGAGGTCGTGCGCGCCGGCTGGCTGCACACCGGCGACCGCGGCCGGCGCGACGCCGAGGGCTACTTCTACCTCACTGGGCGCATGAAGGACCTGATCATCACCGGCGGCGAGAACGTCTCACCGGTCGAGGTCGAGGAGGTGCTGCGCGCCCACCCCGACGTCGCCGACGTCGCGGTCATCGGCACCCCGCACCCCAAGTGGGGCGAGCAGGTCACCGCCGTCGTCGTGCGCCGCGCCGGCACCGCGCTCGATGCCGATGCCGTCGCCACCTTCGCCGGCGCCCGCCTGGCCGGCTTCAAGAAGCCACGCCGGGTCGAGTTCGTCGACGCCCTGCCGCGCAACGCGGCGAAGAAGGTCATGACGGGCGTGTTGCGGGATCGGTTCGGAGCAGCGGAGTGAGAAGACGTTGTGCGTCTCGCGTTGTGCGTTGTGCGTTCGGATGAGATTCCGATAACGCGGAACGCACAACGCACAACGCGGAACGGCAGCGAGGCAGTATGTCGGACGAGCACATCCTCTACGAAGCCAGAGACGGAATCGCGACGATCACGTTCAATCGCCCGGCGGCGATGAACGCGTTGCTGCCGGAGATGAACGACCGGCTGCCGGCGTTGGTGAGCCGCGCCGAAGCCGATGAGGCGGTGCGCGTCATCGTGCTGACCGGGGCCGGCAAGGCGTTCTCGGCCGGGGCCGACATCAAGATGATGGGGCGGGCGGACCGCCTCGGGCGCAGCGCGCTGGTCGGACGGGCGCGCGCGCTGCACGGCGCGCAGGTGGTCGAGCGTCTGTTGCGGCGGGAGAAACCGATGCTGGCGGCGGTCAACGGCGTCGCCGCCGGCATGGCCTGCTCGTTCGTGCTCGCCTGCGACTTCGCGCTGGCCGCCGAGACCGCCCGCTTCGCCTTCAGCTTCGCCAAGGTCGGCTTCATCCCCGACAGCGGCTGCACCTACCTGCTGCCGCGGCGCATCGGCCTGGCCAACGCGCAGCGCCTCTGCCTCACCGCCGAGCCGGTGGCCGCTGCCGAGGCCTTGCGCCTCGGACTGGTCAGCGAGGTCGTGTCCGGCGATCAGCTCGCCGCCCGCGCCAGCGCCGTCGCCGCCCAGATCGCCGCGCTCTCGCCGCACGCGGTGCGCACGGCGCGCAGCCTGCTCGAACGCGGCGCCGCGAGCGACTTCCACCAGGCGACCGAAGCCGAGGCGCTGGCGCAGGGGGTCCTGGGCGAGACCGCCGATCATCAGGAAGCGGTGCGCGCCTTCATGGAGAAGCGCCCGCCGGTCTTCACCGGGCGCTGAGGCGATGGAGACGATCGGAGCCTTTCTCGACGCCGTCTGCGCCGTCGAGCCCGAGCGCGAGGCGGTGGCGCATGCGCCCGCCGAATGCGTCACCGCGCGGCTGACGCGCGCCGCGCTGCGCGACGCCAGCCGCGCCGCCGCCAAGCGGCTGGTCGCAGCGGGGGTCGGCAAGGGCACCCGCGTCGGCCTGCTCTGTCCCAATCGTCTCGACTGGCTGCCGCTCGCCTGCGGCGCGCTGCGCGTGGGCGCCGTGCTGGTGCCGTTCTCGACCCTCTGGAAGCGCGACGAGATCGCCTACGGCCTGCGCCATGCCGACGTCGCGCTGCTGCTCACCGTGCCGCGCTTTCTGAAGCACGACTACCTCGCGCGCCTGGTGGAGATCGCCCCCGGCCTGCCATCGCGCGGCGCGCCGCTCTATGACGCCGCGGTGCCGGCGCTGCGCCACGTGCTGGTGCTCGACGAGGGCGCCCCCGGCTGGGAGCGCTGGGACGACCTGCCCGCCGATCTCGACGACGCCTTCCTCGACCGGCTCGAAGCCAGCGTGTCGGGCACCGATCTCGCCACCATCTTCTTCACCTCGGGCACCACCGCCCAGGCGAAGGCGGTGACGCACGCGCACGCGGCGCTCACCACCTCGGCGCGGCGCATCGCCGAGTGCCTCGGCGTGACGCCCGACGACGCCTGGTGGGGCCACATGCCGCTCTTCTGGAGCGGCGGCTTCGTGCTCGGCGCGCTGACCACCCTCGCCGGCGGCGGGCGCCTGGTGCTGCAGGAAGTCGTCGAGCCCGGTACCGCCCTGGCGCTGCTCGAAGCGGAAGGCTGCACGATCATGGCCGGCTGGCATCAGGCCGGGCCGCTGATGGCGCATCCCGACTTCGCGCGCCGTCGCCTGAAGCTGCGCAAGGGCACCTACCACCTGCAGGCGGACGCGCTGATGGGCCCGGGCCACCAGACCATCGGCGTCTACGGCATGTCGGAGACCGCCACCTGCGTCACCGCAGCGCGCTTCGACGACCCCGAGCCGATCCGCGCCGGCACCTTCGGCCGTGCCCTGCCCGGCATGGAGGTACGCATCGTCGACGCCGAGACCCGGCAGCCGGTGGCGCCGGGCGAGACCGGCGAGATTCTCGTCAAAGGCTCGACGCTGATGGAAGGCTACTATCGCGTGCCGCGCGCCGCGACGCTCGACGCCGAGGGCTTCTTCCGCACCGGCGACCGCGGCGCGCTCGACGCCGAAGGCAATCTGCACTTCGGCGGCCGCATCAAGGACGTCATCAAGACCTCCGGCGTCAACGTCGCCGCGGTCGAGATCGAGGAAGCGCTCGCCCGCCATCCGGCCGTGCAGACCGCACACGTCGTTGGGGTGCCCGATGCAACGCGCGGCGAGAGCATCGCCGCGCTGGTGGTGCTGCGGCCGCTACAGGCGGCCGCAGCGGAGGAGCTGCGCAGCTTCTGCCGCGAGGCGCTGGCCAGCTACAAGGTGCCGCGCCACCTGTTCGTGGTCGACGCGGCGGCGGTGCCGCGCACCGGCACCGGCAAGGTCGAGAAGGCCGCCCTGCGC
>JBOHWA010001013.1:0-4059 GCA_050735855.1 Binatia bacterium | reverse complement strand
GTTCGGCGAGATCCTGCGCACGCTGGTCGACGAGCTGCGCCGGCGCGTCGGTGGGTGAGGCGGGCGACGACGATGGCACCCCGACGCGCCGACAAGACGCCTGCCAAACGGGCGAAGAAGCGGGCGGTGCACGGCGGCGAGGCCGCCCCCCCGCTGCCCGTCGTGGTCGAGGCACCCGACGCCGAGGCGGCGGAGGACGAGGGCCAGGAGGACGAGGACGAGCTGTCTCCCGAGATCGAGGGGGATGAGATCGCCGCAGCGCCGGTCGTCGAGGCGGTCGAACCCGAGCTCGCCGACGACGAGGCCCTGGCGGACGACCGGGCCCTGGCCCCCTTCGATCCTCTGCAGCGCTACCTGACCGAGATCCGACGCTACCCGCTGCTGTCGCGCGAGGAGGAGAAGGATCTCGGCATCCGCTACAAAGAGCACGCCGATATCGAGGCGGCGTACAAGCTGGTGACCGGCAACCTGCGCTTGGTGGTGATGATCGCGCGCGAGTACCAGCGCGCGGCGCGCAACCTGCTCGACCTCATCCAGGAGGGCAACATCGGGCTGATGGAGGCGGTGAAGAAGTTCGACCCCTACCGTGGCATCCGCTTTCCCTCCTACGCGGTGTGGTGGGTGCGGGCCTACATGATCCGCTACCTGATCAACAACTGGCGGGTGGTCAAGCTCGGCACGACGCAGGCGCAGCGCAAGTTGTTCTTCAATCTGCAGAAGGAGAAGGAGCGCCTCGAGGCCCAGGGCATCGTCCCCGGACCGGCGCTGATCGCCCAGCGGCTCGACGTCAAGGAGTCGGAGGTGATCGAGATGGAGCAGCGCCTCGGCTCGAGCGACCTCTCGGTCGACCAGCCGCACGATGACGGCAGCGGCGGCACGCTGCTCGACGTCCTGCCCGGCGGCGGCCGGACGGCCGAGCAGGCGGTTGCCGATGCCGAGTTCCGCCACGAGGTGGGAGGGAAGATCCGCACCTTCGGCGCCACCCTCAAGGACAAGGAGGCGGTGATCTTTTCTGAACGCCTGCTGGCCGAGCAGCCGCTGACCCTGCAGGAGATCGGCGACAAGTACGGCATCAGCCGCGAGCGGGTGCGGCAGATCGAGGAGCGGTTGAAGAAGCGCCTGCGCGCCTACCTCGAATCCGAGGTCAAGGATCTGCGCGACGGTGCGCTCGACCTCGATTGACGTCGCCTGTATAGTGCCGCGAGTTTTTCCGATCATGTTCGCACCGGCGGCTGGGAGAGCAATCTAATGGGGACCGTGCACGGAGGACGTCTGGTGGCGCGCGCATTGCGTGCCGAAGGGGTCCCGTTCGTATTCACCCTCTGCGGCGGCCACGTCATGCCGATCTACGACGGCTGCATCGACGAGGGCATCGGCGTCATCGACGTGCGCCATGAGCAGACCGCCGCGCACGCCGCGGACGGCTGGGCGCGCGTCACCGGCCGCCCGGGCGTCGCCATCGTCACGGCGGGGCCGGGACTGACCGACGCGGTCACCGGCGTCGCCAGCGCCCACCGCGCCAATATCCCCATGATCCTCATCGGCGGCCAGGGGCCGCGCCCGTTCGCGGATATGGGCTCGCTGCAGGACATGAACCATGTCGAGCTGATGCGGCCGATCACCAAATGGGCCGTGTCGGTGCCGGAGGGGCGGCGCATCCCCGAGTACCTGAGCATGGCCTTCCGGACCGCCACCACCGGCTTGCCCGGCCCGGTCTTCCTCGAGATGCCGATCGATCAGCTCTTCGACAGCTACGAGGAGGAGAAGATCTGGTTCCCGACCGGCTATCGGACCGAGGCCGGCATGGCCGGCGACCCGCGCTACATCGAGCAGGCGCTGGCGCTGATCAAGGGCGCCGCGAAGCCGGTGGCCCTGGTTGGATCGCAACTGCGCTGGTCGGCGCGCCGCGAGGCCTATCCCGAGTTCGTCCGCACCTTCGGCATGCCGGTCTACGTCAACGGCCTCGGCCGCGGCTCGCTGCCGCCTGAGGATCCGCACTTCTTCTCGCGCACCCGCAAGCCGGCGCTCAAGCAGGCCGACGTGGTGTTGATCTTCGGCACGCCGCTCGACTTCCGCATCGGCTACGGGCGCGATTCGCACATCAACCCGCAGGCCAAACTCATCCAGATCGACATCGACCCGCGCGAGCTGGGGCGCAACCGTCCGGTCGACTGTGGCATCGTCGGCGACACCGGCCTGGTGATGGAGCAGCTCACCAATGCGGCGCGAGCCGAAGGCTATGCGGCGTCGATGGTCAAGCCGTGGCTCGACGACATGCGCAAGCGCGAGCAGGAGAGCTTCGAGAAGGTGCGCCCGGAGCTGGACTCCGACGCGATGCCGATCAACCCGCTGCGCGCCTGCAAGGAAATCGCCGACTCGGTCGGCAAGGACGCGATCTTCATCGGCGACGGCGGCGACTTCGTCGCCACGGCCGCGTCGGTGATGCGCGTCTACCAGCAGGGCCACTGGCTCGATCCGGGCCCGCTCGGCACGCTCGGCGTCGGTCCCGGCTATGCCATGGCGGCGAAGCTCGCCAAGCCGGAGTCGCCGGTGATCATCATCTACGGCGACGGCTCGTTCGGCCTGCACGCGATGGAGTTCGAGGCCTGCGTGCGGCAGAAGATCAACGTCGTCGGGGTGATCGGCAACGATGCCGGCTGGACGCAGATCCGCCGCGGCCAGGTGCAGATCTACGGCGAGGAACGGGCGGTCGCCACGGCGCTGTCCTTCACCCGCTACGACGAGGTGGTGAAGGCGCTCGGCGGCCACGGCGAGTACGTCGAGCGGCCGCAGGACATCCGCCCGGCGATGCAGCGCGCCCTGGCGGCCGGCAAGCCGGCCCTGGTCAACATCAAGATCGGCGGCAGCGACTTCCGGAAGGACGCCATCTCGATCTGAGCGCGACACGATGGGGAGCGACACCACTGCCGGGCTGATCGTCATCGGCAACGAGATCCTGTCGGGGAAGGTCACCGACACGAACTCGGCCTTCCTGGCCCAGCAGCTGCGCGCGCTCGGCGTCGCCCTGCGGCGCATCGTGGTGATCCCGGATGAGGTCGATGTGATCGCGGACACCGTGCGGGCGCTCTACGACACGGTGGACGTGCTCTTCACCTCCGGCGGCATCGGGCCGACGCACGACGACGTCACGGTCGAAGGCGTCGCGCGCGGGCTCGGGCGGCGGGTCGTGCGCCATCCGGCGCTCGAAGGGGCGTTGCGCGACTACTTCAAGGGCGAGGTCAACGACGCGCAACTGAAGCTCGCCGACGTCGTCGAAGGCACCGACCTGGAGTACGCCGGCAACCGCCGCTTTCCCACCTTCCGCATCGGCAACCTGTACATCCTGCCCGGCATTCCGGAGATCTTCCGCGAGCAGTTTCTCGGCCTGCGCCAGCGCTTCAGCAGCGAGCCCTTCCATCTCCGCGTCGTCTACACACGCGAGGTCGAGAGCGCGATCGCGGCGCATCTGAACCGCACGCTGGCCGAGTTTCCCGAGCTGATGCTGGGCTCGTATCCGAAGCTGAACGATCCCGAATACCGGGTGCGGATCACGCTCGAATCGAAGGATCCGCAGTACGTCGAGAGTGCCCTGACGGCCCTGCTCGACCTGTTGCCACCGAGCTCGGTGGTACGAACCGAATGACGAGGAGGAGGTGTGTGATGGTGCGGCGGATGGTCATTGGTCTTCTGGTGATCGGGGTGGTGTGCGGCGGCGTCCAGCGCCACTGCCTGGCGCAGGGCAGCGATGATACCTTGCGGAGCGAGCCCGGGCCGGCCGCCAACCTGGGCTGGGGCATGGCGGCCTTCGGGACCAATCTAGGATATATGCCAGCGAAGTTTCTGTACGCGGTCGGTGGCGGGCTGGTCGCGCTGCTGGCGTACGGGGTGACGGTGGGTGATGGCGACGTCGCCAAGGGCATCATGAACCCGGCCTTCGGCGGCACCTGGGCGGTGACGCCCGAGATGCTGCGCGGCGACGAGCCGATCATGTTCAACGGCCCGACGTACGAGCCGCAGCGCTGAGTTGTTCAGGGGGGACGCCGTTCAGATTGCGGACGG
>JBOHWA010001012.1:0-27169 GCA_050735855.1 Binatia bacterium | reverse complement strand
GTCCAACCCCGCCGCCGGCAGATCCCTCAGTCGAACTCGAGCTCCACGGCCGCCTGGTTGATCAGGGCGGCGTCGGCCGGGCGGATGAAGCCCGCCGCCACCGAAGCCTCGGCCGATGCCGCCACCGCGGCAATGTAGTTGGCGTGGGTGCCATACAGCGTCTGCAGCATCGCCTGGTCGAACGGCACCGTGGTGCCGAACAGGCCGCAGAAGGCGCCGCCTGTCTGCCCCTCGCCGGAGAGCGTCGCCAGGGGCACGTCGACCCACGACGTGCGGATACCGCCCGTCACGTTGCCGAGCGGATCGAGGAGGAAGTGCGGCGGATCGCCGCCGACGTCGAGCAGCGGCGCGCTCGGCGGAACCGCGTCGCCGCGGATCCAGCGGTCGAGCGCGTGCACCGCCGCCTTCAGCACCATGTGCTGTGGGCCTGAATTGATCGGTCGTTCGCAGGAGATGAAGCCCGGGATCGGGACCGCGGTGATCCACAGTTCGGCGCCGATCGGCGTCGTGCCGAGATCGCTGAAGCCGACGCCCAGCGTGTAGGTGTCGGCATGCGCCGTGCCCGCCACTTCCCAGAGCCGGAAGCGTTCGCTGTCCGGCTGGCGCGCCGGCAGGAAGTCGAGCACGAAGAGATCGGTCTCGGTCTGGAAGGTCAGCACCGGCTCGGCCAGGTCGGTGCGGATGCGCGCCGGCGTCGGCATCGCCACCGGCTCCAGCGGCGCCTGTGCCAGCGGCGCGCCGCCGCCGCCGCGGCTGTGCACCAGGAAGCCGTCGTAGACCCGCACCAGCGGATGGATCGCGTTCACGTAGGTCACCAGGCGGAAGGCCGACTGCGATTCGCCCGCGGCAATCAGCCGCGCCGGGCGCAATCCGCCGAGCGGATCGAGCCCGGCCGGCGCGCGCAGCGCCCGGCCGACCTGGGTGAACATGTCGTAGGAGAAGGAGTCGGTCGGGTGGACCAGCGAGCCGTAGCGCGTCGGGTCGACCGTCTTGAGGCTGAGGTTGAACGGCCCGCCGCCGCCCTCGATGCCGACGCGCTGCGCCGAGACGCCGACCCAGGCGTAGCCTTCGCGGATCAGCTCGGTGTGGGCCGAGGTCCAGTCCGGCGCCGCGTCGAGCCCGCCGCTGACGTTCAGCCACTCCACCACCACCGACCCATTGAACGCCTGCGCGTCGATCGGCCGGTAGACGACGATGCGCGTCTTGTAGGCCGCCGTCGTCCCGGCGGGAATCGCCGGCCAGACGCCGTCGGTGCCGAGCGTGCCGGCCGCCGTGTAGGCCGCGGCCGTACCGGAGACGAAGAACTCCGTCTGCTGGTAGCCCACGCTGTTCAGGTCGAAGAGCGTCGCCTGCACCAGCGGCGAGCCGCGGCCGCCGGTGACCGGCCCCTCGATGAGCGGGTTGGGCAACGCGGTGGCGGTCGCCGTCGGATCGGCGGTCGCCGTGGCCGTCGGCTCCGCCGTGCTCGTCGGCGTCGGCGAAGGCGGCAGCGCGGTGTGCGTCGGCGGCGCGGAGGTAGCCGTCGGTGTGTGCGGCACGAGCGTGCTCGTCGCAGTCGACGCCGGCGTGGCCGTCGCCACCGCCGTTCGCGTCGGCGTCGGCTGCCCGCCCGCGTCGTCGTCGCCGCCGCAGCCAGCCAGCCCCAGCATCGCCACCGCGATCCAACCGACCGCGCCGACCACCCCACGGCCCACGCCACGCCCCCGACCGCCCCGACCGAAGCCCCCGATCGTCACTGCTCGCATAGTACGCCGCCCCCTCCCCCCAATCTGCGCAACCCCCCCCCTTTCACGCAAGCCAACCGCCGCGCGCGCCGCCGCCCGTCCCGATCGGCGCAGCACCGCGGGGGGCGCTTCACACCCACCCCATCATCGGCTATACGGCAGCTCTTCACCCCCCACCCACGCACGCTGGCGTAGCTCAGTTGGTAGAGCAGCTGATTCGTAATCAGCAGGTCCGCGGTTCAAATCCGCGCGCCAGCTTTTCCTTTTCATACGGCCTCCGCGCGCCACGCGCCGCAGCGATCGGCGCGCCTCTCACATCACCGGGCTCCCGCTGCAGGGCCCAGTGACGGGGGCTGCGCCAAGGCGCTGCTCGAGGAGTGGGGCGATCTTGTTCTCGGCGACTGCTTGCTCGTACACGAAGATTTCCTCCGACGGGAACCCGTCGAAGCCCGAGTGCATCAGGGTCGGACCTGACTTTTCGCCGAAGAGCCAATCCTGAGCGAGGCCGAAGCGGTCCTCTTCTCCGCCGGTGTTGTGGCCGATTTCGTGGGCCACCAGGAGCTGTAGTTGAAACAGGGTGCCCGGGGTGCCGCGGCCCGGGACGACCTGCGATACGCCATGGTGGCAACAAAAGCCGCCGTCGGCCGGCTGCAGGCAGCTGTCGCCATAGACGTTGAGTCCGCCGACCGCGGCGTTGCCGGCTGAGCCGTTGAACGCCTTGCCGGTGAAGAAATGCACCAGATTCGAACGCCCGGCGGTATGCGGCTCCCCGCAACACACCGGGGTCGATTGGTGCGTGGAGCGAGCCGACTCCACCATCATCAGGACGGCGGTGGTCGCCGCCGGCCCGCCCGCCGTCCACGTCTCGATGCGGTCGATTCTGAGGCGGGCCTGAAAGGCGCCGGCGCCGCCGTCGAAAAGATTGCCACACACGGTGAAGGCATTGTCCGCGTTGGCCTCCGGCTCAACACAGTTGTACAGCCAGTCGATCGCGTTGAACAACGTTTCCTGCATCAACCAGAACGGCATCACCGAATCGAGCGGATAGGCACGGAAGAGATCCGCATCCCCGTCGCCGACGATGGAGAGGACCAATGGGGTCGGTGGCTGCCCACCGACAGGCGCACGGGAACCAGTCGGCGCCGCGGCGGGCGCGCCGCGGCTGCCGGCGGCCGCCGCGCCAAGACGGCTATCGCGACTGTTGTAGACCACATGGTTGTACTTGCGCAGCACGCGCTGGCGACGCGGCCGGGCGACGCCGCGCAGGCCAGCATGGGCTCGAGCGGTTCGATGATCGACCAGCCATCGGGGGCGACGAGCAGATTCCCCGCCACGACCCGCGCGGTGACTGTCAGGACCGCAGCGCCCGGCTCCCCACCGCTCTGCGCCGCCACGATGCCCTGATAGGTTGCCGGTGGCGGCAATGGTCGCGTGCGGCCCTGTTGCCGCACACCGTCTTTGAGGACGAATTCGACCAGATCCGGGGCGCGCAGATTGCGCAGGGTCAGTTGGACGTCACGTTGGACCAACCGGCCGCCTTCCGCCGCAAACGGCAATTGGATCGACTGACCGGCGTGCACCTGCTGGGCGATCGCCGCGGTATCGAGGTTGACCGGGGCAAGGATACCCAAGCCGCCCAGGGCCTCCTCCAGGATCTCTTCGGGCGACTCTGAAACGGTCGTCTGCTCATCGCCGCAGGCCAGCGGCAGCAGGCAGATGGCGCCAAGGACGAGCAGAGCGCAGCCACGACGGCCCTGCTGAATGGTGCGAGTCGATCGCGACATTCCGAAACCTCCTGTGCCGTGCATTTGCCGAATCTGCGAAACGAAGCGGGCAAATTCCCATTTCTTGGCTGTCGACTTCCGACGTGCGGCCTATTGCTGACCGCAAGCTTCCTGCCTGCTCAGCCGGGCGCATTCTCCAGTGCGACGTAGGGGCGGCACGGCTGTCCGCGCAGGGCGCCGCAAATCCGGCGCTCGGCGGGGATCTGCACGGAGCCGGCCGGCAACACCGGCAGCACGATCGACGAAGCGAACGCGCCGCCGCGGCCGATGCTGTAACCGACGTCTTCGCCGCCGGGATCCGCATTCTCGAAGAACCAGAGCGGCAGGTCGCCCCCCGGCGTGTTGATTTGCAGGCGCAGGCGCGAGCCGGCGCGCAGCGGATGGGCGACCGGGAAGATCGGCACCTGCAGTGCGACGAACTGATTCATCGGGACGGGGGCGTAGCCGCCCTCGTCGTAGAGAATGTGGATGATGAAGTCATCGGAGCGCGCCGCGTCGACCTGACGGAAGCCGGCGTTGAGGACGCCGTTCTGGATGCGCACCTCGTCGCCATCGGGGGTGATCTCGGACAGCACCAGCTCGATGCCGGCGGTGCTGCTCTCGCTGCGCAGCCAGAGATCGGCGTGCCCGGAACCGGCGATCACGACGTCCTCGCCGAGCGGCTCGGTCAGATATGAGAGCCCCTTGCCGTCGGGGGTCGGCTGCCAGTCGAAGTCGAGCGTGACGCTCGGCTTGATGAAATCGTAGGCGCCCTCCTGGGCATAGCCGACCATGCCGATGGCGGCATCGAAGGTGAAGCGGTCCGCGCCTGCGTCGGGCGCGGGCGCGCCGGCGAGGCGGCCGTCCGCGTCGAGATAGAGACGCCACGGCTCGACGTCGGCGGGCGGGAACTGGTCGAAGTGCGTGGAGAACCTCGGCACGGGTGCGCCGAGCGCCCCTTCGGGGTCGCCCATGCCGACCTCGAAATCGACGGTCACCGCCGGATCCGCTTCCCAACGCGCCAACGCTTCCGCGTACTGGCTGTCGTCCAGATCGGCGAAACGATCCGGGTCGAGTTGGAGGGGGACACCGAAGTTCTTCTCCATCTCCGCCGGCAGCGCGATCCGCACGACCGGGAGCAGGCGAGGGACGCGCTCGGCGACATAGAGGGCGAGGAACTCGTACCAGCGGCTCAGATTGTGCGCGGCGTACCCATCGGGATGGTGACCGTTGAAGAGCACGAAGCGCTTCTTGCCGGGGCCGCTGAAGTTGCCGAGCATGGTGGCGAAGCGGGGCCCCGTCTGCTCGTCCTGCCAGGCGCCGGTGAGGAACACCGGCCGATTGATCATCGTCACCAGCTTGGAGAGATCGCGGTCGTCGGCATCGGCGGGGCGGAACTGCAGCGCGCGCACCAGGCCCTCGAAGCCGACGCTCTGATCGCGCAGCGCCTGATTCGCCTCGCACGCCTGGTCCCCCGCGTTGATGCGGTCGAGCGTCCAGCCCTGTCCGCCGGACGATTGGCGCTCGCGTTCGAGCAACCACTGCTTGGTGAACCCGGCGTTGTAGATGCCGCCCGGCCACGACATCTGCCAGGCATCTTCGATCACCGACAACGACGCCAACGCCGCCAGGCTCGGCGGCTGCGTCGATCCGGCATAGAGCTGCGCGATACCCGAGTAACTGAGCCCGATCATGCCGACGTGGTTGTGCAGGACCCAGGGTTGACGCGCCACGATCTCGGTCAGATCGTAGCCGTCCGCCTGCTCGGCGGCGCTGAATACGTCGAAGACCCCGCCCGAGCAGCCGGTGCCGCGCAGGTTGACGCCGACCGTGGCGTAGCCGAAGGCCTGCGCGATCACCGAGCCGGGCTCCGGATCGGCCGGGTTGGAGGGGTCGTAGCCCGAGAGCTCGATGACCGTCGGATAGGGGCCGGGGCCGTAGAAGCGCGGGTCGGGCAAGCGCACCATCGCAGAGAGCGTCGTGCCATCGCGCATCTCCAGATAGTTGACGCCCTCCTCAGGCTGGTGCGGGGCGAGCACCCCGCCGGTGATCTGCCAGGGCACGCCGTTCAGCGATTGGCGCTCGTAGAGCGACCGCGGTGGATGCTCGTCGCGCGCGAACACATGGAACGGCTCCGAGATCTGAAATGGACGCTCCGACTCATCGCGGATGATGTAGCCATCGCCCGCCTGCAGCGTCTGTCCGCTCCCGGTCGGCGGCGGGTTGCCGGTGCCGGTCTCGTAGACCAGATACTCGTCGGGGATGTTGGCGAACGTGGCGTTGCCTTGGGTGTCGGCGATCAACGTGATCAGCCGCTTGCCGGCGCCATCGACCAGGGTGAGCGCTTGCTTCGCCGCTGCCCCGGTGACGGTCACCTGGCGCACTCCCGGGTTCACGCTGAAGGTCGCCGGCACGGTGCGCTCATCCGGCGTTTCCGTCGGCGTGTTGGTACTGATCGCGGTAGGGGTTGCAGGCGGCGTGTCGGTGCTGGTCGCGGTGCTGGCTGCCGTCGGCGTGTTGACGCTGGTCGCGGTGCTGGTCGCCGTCCGCGTCGGGGTCTGGGTGCCACCCCCGGACCCGCCCGAGGAACCCTCGCCGCAACCCGCCACCACCGCGGCCAACACAATCGCGCCGAGCCGGCGCCAAGACGAGTCTCTCATACTGATCCCCCCGGAGAGTTCGCGGCCACTGACATCCGCTGCATGGCGCTGCCCACCAACCCACAGTCCACCAACGGTCGGAATCGAAGCCTAACCCAAGACGCCTAGACCGAAGCGCTCACCCCAACTCACAGCTCGCCAACCGGCACGCTCGTCGTCTGACCGATTCTAGCGCGCAATGCCGACCGCCATTGTGACAGCGACGACGATACGGTGCGCTGTGTCGCTCTTGCAACCGCCGGCGAATCGCCGCTCCACACGAGGCTCAGGTCAGCCTCGCCGTGAGTCACGCTGCCGGCGAGGGGCAGCCTGGCGGAGGGCCATGGTCGCCCTCTTTCCGGTCCATGGACGCCTCAACGCAGCGGCGGCGTGAATCGATCCAGGAGCCAGCGAGCGGCGTGCGGGAGGTGGCGCGCCAACGCATAGCCGCCCGGGAAGATCACGCGCGACCGTCCCCGTTCCACCGCGTGGCGGATGCGCGCTGCCAGCGCGTCGGGTGACGCCTCGCGGGCGAGCCGTTTCGTCCAGTGGTCGGCGAACGAGTCGAACGCCTGCGTCGACATCGCCGTGCGGATCGGACCCGGATACACGGTGACGACGTTCACGCCGCTGCCGCGCAGCTCGCCGCGCAGCACTTCCGAGGCCGCGGCGAGGCCAGCCTTGGCGGCCGCGTAGTAGGTCGTGCCGAGCAATGCCGCGAAGGCGGCGACCGAGCAGACCTCGACGACTGTGCCGCGGCGGCGGGCGAGCATCCCGGGCAGCACCGCGCGCGTCAGCCGCAGCGGGTTGATCAGGTCCAGGCGCAGCATGCGCTCGGCTTCATCCAGGTCGACGGCGGCGAAGCGCTGCACCATGGTCGAGCCGGCGTTGTTGATCAGCACGTCGATCGGGCCGAACTCGGCTTCCGCGCCGGCGACCCACTCGCTGCAGCGCGCCGTATCGCTGAGGTCCGCGGCGACCACGTGCGTCGGGACGCCCAGTCCACTCGCCAGCTCGTCGAGCAACGCGCGACGGCGCGCGACCAGGGTCAGACGGTTTCCCGGCGTAGCGAACTCTCGCGCCAGCGCCGCGCCGATTCCCGACGAGGCGCCCGTGATGACGATGTGCATGCGTTCTCCCGTGTAGCATCCAGTTGAAACACCCCGCCGGGTGCTTCGACAAGCTCAGCACGAACGGAACCCTTCGCGGTTCGCCACGACTTTTCCGTTCGCCCTGAGCGTGTCGAAGGGCGGTCCGGGCTTTTTCAATCGGCCGTTAGCTTGATCCGACAAAGGATTCTACCGCGGAGACGCAGAGCACGCAGAGCGAGCGGGCTTGAGGCGAATAGGTCACCAGTATAGGTCATCACAAGCGATTCCATCGCCGCTCAAATGTCCGGTTGGATGTCAAACCGCGAGCAATCCGCTGAAGGTCAAGGCGACGGACATCGCGCCTGCGCCGATCGGCTGCCGCACTGGATCCTTAGTGAGTCAGTTTGAGTCCGGCGCCCTCCACCAGGCAGCGTGACTCACGGCGAGGCTGACCTGCGCCGCGCCGATCCCTGACGAGGCGCCCGTGATGACGGCGTGCATACATCCCCTGGTACTTGCCGCGGGCCAGAATCATGCCGGAGCGCCTACCAACCGTTGCGAGCTTGGCCAATCCGACCGGTGATTCTCGCTCGCATTGGGGCCAGTGGCTGGACGGCCGGGCGTCAAATGTCGAATGCTACAGGCGCAGCACGACGAAAAAGGGGGGAGCGGGATGGACCTCGGATTGATGGGCGCCGCCGTCTGCGTGCAGGGCGGCACCAAGGGTATGGGGCGCGCAGCCGCGGAGTGCTTCGCCGCCGACGGTGCGCGCGTGGTCGTGCTCGCCCGCGAGCAGGCGGGCATCGACGATACCGTCGACACGCTGACGGCGCTCGGCAGCCCCGATGCGTGGGGCCTGCGCATCGATCTGCTGCAGCCGCAGACGATCGACGCCGCGTTCGAGACCATCGGTCAGCGCTGGCGCGAGCTCAACACGCTGGTCAATGCGGCCGGCCCCGGCGGCACGCGCACCACGTTCGACGGCATCGCGGACGAGGAGTGGCAGCGCGCCTATGAGCTCGGCGCGATGTCCGCCGTGCGCTGCACACGCGCGGCGCTGCCACTGCTGCGCCGCGCCACGTGGGCGCGCGTCGTGAACGTCTCCGCGCATTCCACCAAGCGTCAGAGCGAGACACTCGCCGCCTACACCGCCGCGAAGGCGGCGATGACGAGCATCAGCAAGAACATGTCGCTCGCGCTGGCGAAGGAGGAGATCCTCGTGAACACCGTATCGCCCGGCTCGTTCGCCTCGGCCAGCTTCACGGCCGCGATGCGGAATCTGCCCCCCGAGCGCGGGCTCGATCCCGACAACCTGTACGACTGCATGCGCTGGATTGCGGAGGACTATGGCCACCCGGCGCACATGCCGCGCGCGGGAGAGCCGAGCGAGATCGGGGCGGTGATCGCGTTCGTCGGGTCGCGCCGCAACTCGTACATGACGGGCGCCAACATCAACGTCGACGGCGGGTCGGACTTTTGTTGACGTACCGGCGCGCACCGGGCACGGACCCGCGGGCCCGACACGCCTGCCGTGCTGGGTGCGAGGATTGAGCAGCCCATGACGCGACTCCTGCTCCGCTTGGTGCTCGTGGGCCTTGGGCTCGGCATCCCCTACCTGGCAGCGGAGGGGGTGCACTCGCTGTTGGGCGGCGGGCGGGCCGGGACCAGTCTCGCCTATGATGTCTATGCGCGGTGGGTCAGGCCGGGTGTGCCGGACTTCGATCGACGCGATCCGACCACCTGGGTGATCACCCAACCCGACGAGCTCGACGCATTGCGCCCCCTGCTGCTGGCCAACGGCGTGGGGATCGGGAACACGCCGTATCGCGAGCTGCGCGTCGACGCGGCGGCGATCAACCGGGACGTCGACGGCTGCACGGAACAGAAGCCGGACCAGCACAAGGTCATGGCCTTCCTGCGCTCCAACCTGTTCAACCCGTTCGATGAGCCGACCTATTTCTACGACGCCGACCGCGTGCTGCCACCGGAGCTGCAGCGCTTTTTCGCTCAACACGGCTTTCGGCACGTGCACCTGACCAGCAATGGAGACGGCGAACGCCTGACCCTGCCGGTGGTGGACGCGAACGACATCGTCCTCGTCGCCGGCGACAGCGTCGCCAACGGCGCGATGCTCGACGACAGCGAGACGATCAGCTCGCGGCTCCAGGGAGAGGATCCGCACCGGCGCTACGTCAACCTGGGCATCGTCGGGGCGCAGACCTCGGACATCGCCTGCGCCCTCGAGCGCGCGGCGCGCCGCTACCATGGGCGCCTGCGCGAGCTGATCTATGTCTTCTGTGAGAACGATTTTGACGACGCGACGCCGGAGGAGGTCATCGCCGGGCTGGTGGCATTTGCCGAGCGCGAGCAGATCCGCCAGGTCGTGCTGGTCTACATGCCGTACATCTACAACGTGGTGCCGGAGATGACCCGCATCCGCGGCCACTCGCACTACAACTACCCGACCTATCGGAACGAGAAGCGGGCCCTCCTCGCACAGGCGCGGCAGGCGGGTGTTGCGATCGTCGACTTCGTCGACATCGCGAACGATGAGCAACGGGCGCTCGCGACGCAGTTCGCACCCCTGGCACTCTACGTCGACCACACCCACCCATCACCGCGCGGCGTGCAGCGCCTGGTCGCGGCGATCGACGCCGCGCGGACCGGCCCCACTGCTTCCCCCCCTGGCGATTGACGCGAATCTCCCGTGAGGCGAGCGCGCGCATGACGCCATCGAGTGCTTCGGCTCTGCCTCGTGCGTCTCCAGCGGCGTTTGCTCGGCTGGGATGCTATGGGCAACGAATGTGGCTGCACGGTGCATTGATCGCGGTTCTCGGTGTCGTCCTCGCATCGGCTCTCACTGGGTGCGGCGATGACTGCTCGACTGACTGCTTCGCGACGCCTTCGCCGACGCCGACCGTCACGCCGATCGCCACGCCGATCGCCACCCCGGAGGTGCCGACCAGCGAGCCGTTCTCGTGCGTCGTTGCCGACTGCGGTCCGGACGCCACCTGCGCATCGCTCGGCTTTGTCGACCCCGTGAGGCATTGCTACCTCTTCAACGGTCAGTACCTCTGCTGTCGCCAGAGCCCATTCGAGTAACCCGCGGCGCGATTCGCCTTGCTTCTCCTCCGCCGCGCGGACTATCGACGCCGGATGGGCGGTCGCGAGCCCGGGCAGGGCTCGCGGAGGCAACCGCGGCAAAGGGGGGACTCCAGCGTGCACGTGGTGCGGTTCGTTCTCGGGGTGACATTGCTCCTGGTGGGGTCGGCGCAGGCGGCGGACGTCGCGCTGACCGGTGGCAAGGCGGCGAAGCTGAAGGACAAGGCCGGGACGGTCTTCGACCAGGCGACGATCGTCTTCAGCCGCGACAGCGGCCTCACCGGGCCGTTGCCCGACCCGCGGTGTCCGGCGGTGTCGTTCGTCCAGCTGACCAGCGACACGGCCGACAGCCTCGCGCCGCTCGATTGCAGCAAGTGGGAACCGGCGGGCAGCAGCGGCTACAAGTACGACAACCCGAGCACCCTCCCGGGCGGCGTGCGCAAGGCCAAGCTGAGCAGCAAGGCCACCGGCGGCAAGCTGAAAATCAAGCTGAGCGGCGCGCGCTACGGCGTGCATTCCATCCCCGGCCCGGTCGACTTCCTCGAGGTGCGGATCGGCATCGACGCCACCAGCTACTGCGGCCGCTTCGAGGCGCCGATCTCGACGTTCAAGAAGAACGAGACCGATCAGGTCGGCATCAAGGGGCCGTCGCTGGCCTGCGTGCCGCCGGCCACGCCGACCGCCACCGCCACCGCGACGGCGACGCCGACGGTGACCGCGACGGGGACCGAGACGCTGACGCCGACGGTGAGCAACACGCCGAGCCTCACCGCGACGCCGACCGCGACGCATACCGTCACCGCCACCGGCACGACGACCGAGACGCCGACGACGACGCCGACGGCGACGCCCACCGCGACCCTGGTGCCCGCCAACGCCTTCCGCATCGACTCGC
This sequence comes from Binatia bacterium, assembly GCA_050735855.1. GTDB lineage: Bacteria > Desulfobacterota > Binatia > HRBIN30 > CADEER01 > JBOHWA01. Next base: position 15,955 of record JBOHWA010001012.1, on the reverse strand, counting down.
TGGCGCTGCGCGATCCGCACATCTACGTCAACCTCCTCGGCTGCCACGACGGCACCAATCCGCCCGGCGTCCTGGGCCTGTTCTCCGCCAACGGCGAGATCAATACCCAGATCACCACCGACGGCGATGCGGACGGCAACCTCGATCTCAACCTGCTGGCCCTGTTCCGGCCGCTGGCCCAACCGCCGTCCGGCGGGGCGACGCTGGACATCGCCATCGGCGAGTGCACCACGCCGCTCGGCAACGAGGTGTGCAGCCCCGATCCCGACGCCGGCGCGCCGTCGGGCACCAGCTACACCAACCAGACGTCGGGCACCTGCCTGACGCCAGTGGCCGGCACCACCGGCATCAACAACCTGACGCCGTATGCGCCGGCGACCAGCACCTCCGCCGCGCCGTGCTTCAGCACCACGCCGGCCACCGTCGCCTTCCCGCTCGGCCTGTTCACCATCCCGCTGCAGGACGTGCGCGCCTCGGCGCGCTACGTCGGCGATCCGGCGGCGCAGATCACCGACGGCCTGCTGGTCGGCTTCCTCAGCGAGGCCGACGCCAGCAACGTGCTGCTGCCGGCCGACCTGCCGGTGATCGGCGGCCAGCCGCTCACCGTGCTGCTAACCAACGGCGTCGGCGCATGCCCGGGCCACACGGCCAAGGATCTCGGCCCCGGCGGCCAACCGGGCTGGTACTTCCACTTCAACTTCACCGCCCACGCGGTGACCTGGACGGGCCCCTGATGCGACGCGCGCCGCATCTGATTCGGCTTGTCGAACAATCGAGCCCCCGTCGGCTCGAACCGTTGCTGCGCTGACCTCGAGGGTCCCTTCCCCCCTTGCGGGGGAAGGACAGGATGGGGGGACGTCGGCGAGCGCGGGCGCGCCCTTCCCCCGCAAGGGGGGGAAGGGACCTTGAGATCAGCGCGCGAGAATCCACGTGGGCAAAGACCGGATTCGACAACCACCGGCGTGTTCGGCCCGCCGCGCAACGCTCAGGCCACGCGCGTCGGCGCGTCCGCGGCGTTCACGACCTCGCAGGTCAACGGCGCCGGGACGGCGGCGGCGTGGAACCAGCGGAAGGCGATCATGCCCTCGGAATGGCCGATGGTGGAGATGGCGTTGGGGTGCGCCAGCCGCCGCTGCGCGATGACCACGGTCACCGAGCCGTCGGCATTCGGTACCGCCGAGCCGATGTTGACCGAGACGCGCTCGTAGTCGTTGTTGTAGCCGGCCATGAACGGGTTCCAGACGTTGACGTTCCAGAAGCGACAGGCCGGCGGCCAATGCGTGATCACCAGGGCCTGGTCGGGGCGCAGGGCGTACATGCCGAAGCTGTAGCAGGCGTCGCGCGCCGACCAGCCGAACACGGCGTCGGGAACCTGGTACGGCGGGGCGCACAGGTTGGCGCCGACCGGCGGGTTGTGGCCTTCGTTCACCCGGCTGCCGTCGGGCAACGCCGCGACCGGAATCGGCACGACGACGAACTGCTCGGTGATCCAGCGCAACGCGGTGCGCAACGCCTGCGCCGTGTGCTGGTCGCGCAGACGGTAGGTGGCGGGCGCGCCGACCGACTCGATCTCCCAGACGACGCGCCGCCCGGTCTCGGGAACGATCTGATAGTCGCGCGTCAGCGCCGCCGTGGCGTCGGCGGTGAGCGCGATGAACGGTCCGTCGTAGCCGGCCGGCCTCGACGGGCCCATGTAGAATTCGAAGTGGCCGTCGGCGTCGAAGCGCAGGTCGATGTCGTTGACGATGCCGACGATGCGGTTCGACCACTGCCCCGGCTCGGGCTCGTTGTACACGGTGAGGGAGAAGTAGGCGCTGTCGCCGCGCGCGCCGCTCACCCGGTAGGTGCGCGTCGGGTCGACGGGCGCGAAGGCGTAGTACGCGTCGGTATTGTCGCCGCCCCAGGCGCGGTCGCGCCGCCACGGCGTGTTGACGTCGGCGAAGCGCGGCCGCACCGGGTCGGCGAACAGATAGATGTCCATCGCCAGCGCCACCATGGTGGCCAGGAATCGATAGCCTTCGACCGCGCTCTGCTCGCCGTGCACGGCCTTGGCGCCCTGCAGGAAGCGGGCGTCGAGATCCCGCAGGCCGTCGAGCAGCTCGCGCCAGGCGCGCGTCGTCTCCCACTGCGGTTCCCCGTCCGTGACGGCCTGTTCCATCCTCACTCCTCTCCGTCAGCCAGGAAGCGCCGCGTGTAGAACGCGAAGCGCGACGCCAACTCGGCATGCTGCAGGCCGACATCCTGCGGCCGATAGTCGACGCGCCCGTGTCGCCCTTGCGGGTGGTCTGCCATGTACGCCGCCATCGCGGCCGCGACTCGCGCGTCGAACGGCTGTTCCGCCAGCGCGTAAATGCGGCGCACCATGGCGATGTCGTCGGCCATGAAGTCGTCGAAGCGCACATCGATCGACTGCGCCGCCGGCAACCGCTCGCGGTCGCGCACGCAGGCGCGCAGCATGGTCTCCAGGCGCGCGGCCCAGTAGGCGCCGACGCGCGCCGGGTCGATCATGTCGTGCATCATGCGCGCGCTGTACGCCGCCATGGTGGCCATCGAGGTGACCACGGCGGCCGCGTCGCGATGGGTGACGACGAAGGTGGCGTCCGGGAAGACCGCGCGCAGCGGGCCGAACTGCTCCAGGTGCTGGGGCGACTTGAGCACCCAGCGCTGTCCACCGCGCAGGAACTGCAACGCCTGCAGGACCGTCTTCAGATAGCGGTAGTGCGGCGTCTGGTCGTGCGCCAGGTAGTAGTCGCGCCATTCCGGCAGCAGGGTCAGGCTCTCGAACAGCATCGTCGAGCAGTCCATGGCGAGGAGTTGGATCTCCTCGTGCACGTGCCAGGTGGTCATCTCGTGCATGCGTTTGAAGTGCGGCATGGCCTGGTCGATGAAGTGCACGCCCATCTCGCAGCGCGCCAGGCGCGGATCGGGCTCGATACCGATTTCGGCCGGCAGCGGAATCGGCTCCAGGCTCTCCCAATAGGGGAGCGAGCGCAGCGCGGGATCGGCCGCCATGAGGTTGTGCAGATGCGTCGTGCCGGTGCGCGGCAGGCCGCAGATGATGATCGGCCGCGCCACCTCGATCGCCGCGATCGCGGGCTGCCGGGCGAGCAGGTCGGCGAGCAGCAGCCGGTTCTTGAGCAGCTGCACCAGCTGGGCGTGCAGCATGAAGCGGCCGACGGGCGCAAGCAGCCGACTGCGGTCGATCGCGCCGGCGAGCACCGCCAGCGGCGCGGCGTAGGTCGGATCGCCGAAGTCGTCGAGCCCCACGTCCGCCGCGGCCTGCGCCCGCAGCGCATCCGGCGCAAAGTCGATACCGTCGGCCAGCGCGGCGATGCCGGCGCGCAGCGCGACGATCTCCGGACTGAACCGCGGGTCCGCCAGATCGGTCAGGCGCACGGAGCCGCCGTCGACGCTCACCAGTCCGCCTCCATCGCTGCGCCGCGCAGTTACCACGGCCGCCGCGCGTTTGACGAACGCTTCCACCTTTGATTCCGATCGCCATCCAGTTGTGAGGGGTAGGGTTTTTCCCCAGTTGCCGCAGCCCAGAGCAACCTCGTATTGGCGCACGTAGGGGAGCTTGAGACCGCCTCGGCGGGACCGCACCACAGCGCTGGGTCGTACTGCGGTGCGAGCCAGTGGAGCGCTGCGCGTCGGCGACTTGGTTCGGGGGGGAGGGGAGGTCGCGAAGCCTACGCGTCGGTATCGAGGGAGGTGAACAGTTGGCACTGAACGATGGTGAGCAGCCGCGTCCGAACAGTCTGAGTCGATATCCCCTACTCGGGGTGCATCATCTTGGTATCGGGGACATCGACGACGAGGGCGAAATACAGCGCCGTACGGAGTGCATGGTCGCGCGCGCCCTCAACATCGGACGGGCGGTGGCCTTCGTAGGCTCCGGCGTATCCCGCGCCTATGATCACCCGAGCTGGACAAGTTTCGTCGCTGACGCAGTGCGACAGACGCTCGACGAGTCCAGCCTGAGGGGTTGCATGTCAGACCAAACACGCACCCTTCTCGATGCGGGGCACCAGGAGCTGAAAGCTCGCCTGGATGCGGCGGCCAACACTCAGCAGTCTCAGGATGTATCCTCCACCGCGCTCGACGGGGATAGCGCCACCGCACGCATCGCAGACTCCGATCGTTTCCTGCTCTTACTGGAGATCTGCGATGCGACTTGGCGGCGAAGCACCGAGTACGATCGATACCGGCGGGATCTCGCCAAGCTCTTCGATGGGGCCGGTACGGAGTGTCGGGAGGGTTCACGCCCTTCCCGGCCGGACAACGATCCACTCCGTCTGTTGATGGAGCCCCTCCGCATCCGTCGTTTCCTGACGACGAACTACGACGTCGAGATCGAGCGCGCGTTCGTCGACCTGATCGGCTGCGGCTACGAGTCGCTCGGGCTCGACGCGTACGGAAACGCCACCGAGCACATCGGGAAGCGGGCGGCACACGAGACTGCCCCACGGGAATGGCACCGCGTCGCCCCCCACGCATGCTCTCTGATGCTCGATCCGGAGCGCCCGGAGTTCCTGACGCAATTCGCTCTCGGCGCACCGGGCTACGAGCACGGCGTCTTCCACTGCCACGGTGTCTTCAAACACTGGGAGTCGATGGTCATCACCGAGAGCGACTACCAGCGAATGTATCTGCAGGATGACGCCGTGCACCGCGCGTATCGTCAGGCGCTCAATCTGGCCTTCTCGGGGAACGCCATTCTGTTCGTCGGCGCAGGCTTCAACGACCCTGATATCCTGCGGCCACTGAGGGAATTCGTCAGCGAGGGGCAGTCCGGTCCGCGCGAACGGCCGTTGTTCGCGCTCACACCGTATCGAGGCGACGAGAACGATCTCGGGGCAGGTCGGTTGAACTCCACCGCGATCGAGTGGCGGCGGTTCCTCTACCAGCGGTATGGCGTCAAGGTTTGGTACTACGCGAACCAGGGGGGGCAGGAGTCGAAGAGTTTGTGTGACGCGCTTAAGGATCTCGCCCGCAAATGGAGCCGGTGGTGGGACGAGTGGCAGTTGAAGCCGCCGATCCGCAAGGCACAATTCCACCTGGCTTCTCACAACATCATGGTGCACCACTTTACCAAGCCACCCGATCCTTCCTTTTCACAGCTCCCGGATGAGAAGGCGATTCACGCCGCCCTTCCAGAGCATGGTGCCGTGATCGCGCTGGGACGTGCAGGTGCCGGCAAGGGCAATCTGGGCTGGCGGCTTGCGAACGGCGAGGTCGGTGATTTCGGCGGCTACACTCGGTGCTTCTTCGGCACCATGCACTTCACGAACGAGATGCTCTCGACAATCGAGGCTGCGGCGGAGTTCCTCGGCGCTTCGACCAGTGGCGGTCATCCCCTCGATCGGCTCAAGGCGGCACTGATGAACGGGAAGCACCTCCTCGTGCTCGGCGGCGTCGAGCGACTGCTCGCCGCCGCCACGCCGCGCGACGTTGCCGGTGCATCGTTACCGCCCGGCGCCGATCACCCGCTTGAGATCGGTCGCCCGGCCACACGCGAAGTTGAGCGATTGTTCGAGGTACTGGAGGAGGTCGCGAGGTCGGGGAAGAGCCACGTGGTCTTGACGAGTTCCATCGAACCCGTGCTCCTGCGCAGCGGCACAAGGGGCACGCGCGAGCCGCTCTGGCCGGTTGCGCTCCAGGGACTCGACTCCAGCGCAACAGAAGAGATCCTCGCCCGCTGCCTGGTCGTCGACGCGGCGCTGGTGCAGCGTCTGCACCACGCCCTCCGTGGCCACACGTACGCACTCGGCGTCTTGAGTGCCGTCGTGAAGGAGTATGTGCCTGAGGGTGAACGCCAGGAGATGATCCGCGGCCTCGTGCGTCGGCTCACGGCCTCAGACCTTTCGCGGCGGGCGGAGATCACCATCGCGCTGGCCATCGCCGCGACCACGGCGGCCTTTCGACCGGACGCGCTCCCACCGGGCATGGGTGACAAGCGTGACCTGGTTCTCGGCACCCTGCAGCGGTTTGCCCTCTTCTCCACGCCGACGGGGACAGACGAGATTGTGGACAGCTGGTCCGCGCCCCACTCGTTGAGCACTGCCGGCCTACGGGAGAGTGTCGGTGCAGTCGTGAAGCACCTAGCCAAGGTGCATCTGCTCCTCCAAGTGGAACCACGCACGTCGGTCACCGATGCGGTCCAGCGACACGAGCGCTACACCGCGCATACGGTTGTCCGGCAGTACGTCCTGCACCAACTCGGCAAACGGATCGGCGAGATTCCCGGTGAGCTCAACCGACTAAGCCTCACCGCATTCAGCATGGATGCGGCGGTGCCCCCGGTGCCACCGCCGCAAACGCCTGCCGGGCATCTGCTCATCGTGCAGTGCGTCGACAACCTGCTGGGCAAGCTCGAGAACCCCACGGACGGCGATCACGCGGCGAAGCGCGAGCTGCTGCGTGCTGCATTTGGCCTGATCCGCGCGCGGTGGAGCGCCACCACGGTTCCCTTGCAATTCAACTTGCCGGAAACGACCCCATCGGGGCGAACCATCAGTCACTTCGAGGGCTATCAGCGCCGCCTGCTGCGTCTGGGCAATGCGCTGCGTGCGGCGCATGCGGGTGAGGGGTGGTTCTCTGAGCAGGATGCGCCCGACTCGATCGTCCATGTAGATGCGCATCTCTACGCTGACGAGCTCGGCTGGCTCTTCAACGAGCTCGGGATGATCTCCTATTCGCAAGGCATGGTGCACGACGCGTACTCGCTCTTCCGGATGGGGCAGGACATCAACACCATCGCCGAGTACGGACCTCGCGGCGCGTCTTCGATCGATCCCGCGATTGGACCCGTGCTGCGCGGCCCGCGATGGTGCCAGTCCGAGTTGAACCTTGCCGGGGTACAGATCGAGGCGGCCAATCTTCCGCGTGCCCGCTATCACCTGGAGAATGCGCTGCGCGGCAGCCAGGGACTGGGCGACGAGGAGATGATGGCGCGAGTGTTCGGCTACCTAGGGCTCGTGCACCACCTTTCCGGCGGCTACTACCAGGCGGAGACGTTGTACGGACGGGCGATCAACCGGCTCCGGCAGCAGGGCAATCGGCGCGGGCTCAGCATCTTCCTCCGTCATCGCAGCGACTTGTTGCGGAAGCAGAAGCGACGCGAGGCCGCAGCTCGCGACATTGCCTCGAGCATCGTCACAGCGGAATCCGGCGGCCACATGGATCTCGTGCAGTACGCGCGCGTCGCGGAGGCGAACTGCCAGGTCGACGCCGGCGATATCGTCTCGCATGAGCACCTGTCGCCGACGCTCGAGTTCGCGCGACGCGTGGGCCTGCCGAAGCTCGAGGCGGACGCCCTCAAGGTGCAGGCGCACATGGCTCTAAGAAGCCGTGAGACCGAACTCGCCGGGCGCCTCGCCGTGAGCAGTCTCGCCATTGCCGCCTCCAACGATATGCGGCTGCGCATCACGGCGGGCCTGGTGCTCATCGGCCGCGTGGCAGCGACGCGCGGTGATCGGAAGGCAGCGAAGGCCGTGTTCCAGTCCGCGATCGAGCTGGGACATCAGCAGGGCTATCAAATGCAGGTCGAGGCGGCCGATCGGGAACTGACACGCATGGCTGCACGGGAAGGCGCCGAGCGGGGGTGATTGCGGCACGCCTTGGGGTGTAGTCGCGCCGATGCGCACGATCGGCCTGATCGTCGAGCTGCACCCCGCCGCGAGCTGCCGATCCCCGTCCATGTGCACCGCCATTCTCCGCGCATCGCCCGAATGCACGAGCGGTCGCCGATCGTGGTTGAGGACATCGGTACAAAGTCCTATCGGTTTCATCATTCGCATCACCTCCGCCCGCATCCTGCCGGAGGGCTGCGGCACCGCTACGCGCGGGTCATCACGCGCCGACTGGAATTGACACTGGCCGCGTCCATCACCAGCAGCGGGGCCTTGAGCGCCTCGGCCCGGCGTTGCGCCTCGCGGCCAAGCGTGGCGGCGCGGCGGCACTCCTCGATGGCGCGCTCGAAGTAGGCCACCGCCTCGTCGTAGCGACCGATGGTGCCACAGAGCTTCGGGGCGTGTGGCGTAGGCTCCCGAGCGCGCGCGTCGCGGTCATTCTCGCCTGCACGCTCGCGGTGCACGTACCCGTCTTCGGCGCCGGCTACCTCTGGGACGACGATCTGTACGTCACCGGCAACGCCGCCCTGCGATCACTGTCCGGGTTGTGGGACATCTGGCGCATTCCGCCGGCGACGCGTCAGTATTGTCCGGTCACGTACACGTCGTTCTGAGTGGAGAATCAGCTCTGGGCGACGCGCCTCTCGGCTATCACGTCGTCAACCTGATCCTGCAGGGCGCCAACGCGCTGCTGGTCTGGCGACTGCTCGCCGCGCTCGAGGTACCGGGCTCGTTCGCGGCCGGCCTGCTCTTCGCCATCCATCCGGTGCACGTCGAGTCGGTGGCCTGGATCACCCAGCGCAAGCACACCTCGAGCCAAACCGCTTCGCGCTGCAGCGCGACCTGGGCATCGCCGAGCTCAACCTCGGACGGGTCGACGCAGCGATCGACGCGCTCGGCGCGGCCGTGCAGCTCGATCCGACCTCGGCCGAGGCGCAGCACCATCTCGGCGCCGCACTCGGCATGGGCGGACGGGTCGACGAGGGCCTGCCCCACCTGGCCGAGGCCGCCCGACTCGCCCCTGCCGACGCGGAGATCCAGAACCACTGGGGCGTCGCGCTGACGGTCGCCGGCCGTCCCGGCGACGCAGTGGCGCACTTCACCGAAGCGCTGCGCCTGCGCTCCGACTACAGCGACGCGCGCGACAATCTGGCCCGCGCGCTCGCTCGGCGCGACGCCGCGGCCGGGCGCGACGGCACGCCGCAGCGATAGCCACGCCCGCCACAGGACTTCGGGCGACGCAGCGCAGCGTCTGCCGACGCGCTGTGCGATTGCACTGGTATCACGCAGCCGGAGCGACCAGACTCGTCGCGGGGGGAAGGCAACGAATGATGACACGGTGCGTGTTGCGGCTCGTGGTCTCGATGGCCACCATCGTCGCAGTCGGGAGTGGCGCCGCCCGCGGGCAGGAGTGCGCCGGCGACTGCGAGGGGGGGGGCTCCGTCTCGATCACCGAGCTCATGGGGTGCGTCAACATCGCCCTGGGCAGCGACGCGGTTGGCGCCTGCGACGCGTGCGATGTCGACGGGAGCACGCGGGTCTCGATCGGCGAGCTCGTCGCGGCCGTCAAGGCGGCGCTGGATGGTTGTCAGGCGCCTCCCGCTGCGAGCGCCGTCGCGCACTTCGAGCTGTCGGAACCCGGCACGATGAACTGGGGCGACGTGCCCTTCCCGAGCGATCTCTATCGCGACGAGACCGGGGCCATCCGCATCGGGGCGTTGCCGACGACGAAGGCCGAAACGCCGCTCCATGCCGCGATGCGCGATCTCGTCCAGCAGCGCGACGGATTCTGCGCCACCTGCAACGTGTACTTCTCGGTCGATGGCGAGATCGATGGCGCGACGCTGCCAGCCGAGGCCACGGCCGCCGCCGGCGATGGCGTGCTGCTGGTCGACGTCGATGCCCAGTCGCCCGAACGCGGACGGCTCTTCCCACTGCGCATCGAGTGGAACGCGGAGCGCCATCTGCTCGCCCTGCGGCCGGTGCGCGGCATCGCGCTGCACCGCAAGCGGCGGTATGCGGCCATCCTGACGACAGCCGTTCGTGCGGCCGACGGTTCGCCGCTCGGCGCGAGCGAGGGGTTCCGTCTGGTGCGCAACCGGCGCAGCGCGGCGGCGGCGGAGATCGAGCATGCGCGCCGCGTGCTGGCTCCGGCATTCGACGAGCTCGAGCGGCTCGGTATCGGCCGCAGTCGCATCGTCGCCCTCGCGTCGTTCACGACCGAGGACGTCACCGCCGACGTCCTCGGGGCGCGCGCGGCCGTGCAGGGCGGCCCGCCGCTCGCCGTATCGATCGAGCGCTGGCGGCGCGACGACGAAATCGACGAGCTGCTCGGCATCCCGAGCGTCGACCGACCCGGCATCGACGTGCCCCCCGCCGACGGTGTGGCTGGTACCCGCTCGATCGCCCACAGCTCGATCGCCGATGTCATCACCGGCACGTTCGTCGCAGCGCGGATCGTCAGCGGTGCCGGCAAGGACATCGGGACGGCGTTGCGCGATCAGGACGGCGCGATCGTCGCCGGTCCGCGCGAGGCCGTTCCCTTCGTCCTGACCCTGCCGGCGGTACCCGCCGGCGTGCCGGTGCCGGTGGTGATCGCGCATCACGGGTTCAACGCCAGCCGCGTGACCGGCTTCGCCTCCGCCGACACGGCGGCGCGGGCCGGCGTCGCGGTGCTGGCGATCGACGCCTTCCAGCATGGCGAGCGCGCGGTCTCGGCACACGACGACGTGCACGCGCTGCGCGGCGACCTCGCCGGCCCGGATGGCTTTGCCGAAACGGTGATGCTCGACCTGTCGGCGCGCGTCTTCGGCCTCCTCGGCGCCGCCCCCGGCCTCGAATTGTTCCCCGGCTATTCGCTCGGCGCGTTCCTGCAGTTCAGCGCAGACGTCGCGTCGGCGGTGCGCGCCGTGCGCGAAGGGCCCCTGGCACAGGCGCTGCGCGACGCCGGTGCGCCGGCCTTCGCCGGCTTCGACCCGCAGCGCATCGGCTTCATCGGCAATTCGCTCGGCGCCGTGGTGGGCGCCTCGGTGCTGGTCGCCGAGCCCGACGTGCGCTTCGCGGTGCAGAACGTCCCGCCCGGATCGATCGTCGAAACCCTCGCCGAGTCGCCGGAGTTCCGTCCCTTGGTGCAGGCACTGTTCCTGCCGACCTTCGGCGTCGAAGGCACCTTCGACGAAGTCGAGCGGCGACTCCTCTTCAACCCCATCATCGACCTGTCGCGCTGGATTCTCGAGCCGATCGATCCGCTCGCGCTCGCCCCGTACCTGCTGCTTGATCCGGCCCGGCCGGAGCCGCCGGCGGAGATCCTGTTCCAGGTCGCGATGCTCGACGAAGTCGCCGCGCCGCTGGCGACGCAGTCCATGCTCGCCGCGACGGGGTCCACGCGCGTGACGCGCTACGACCCGGCCGCCCACGGCATGCTCGAAGTGCTCAACCAGTCGTCGCGCTACGTACCCCCGGCGGTGCCGCCGTTCCTCTTGCGCCCGGTCGAGGTCCCAGTCGTGAATCCCATCATCGAGGAGCACCAGGAGATCGAGGCCTTCCTCGCCGAGAACGTGGGGACAGGCGCGGCATCGACCCAACCCGACTGAGGGCTCATGTCCTCGGGCGTAGCGCGATCTGGCGTTGCGCCGGGCTATGCGCCAGCGCGGCGGCCGTCTTTGCGCGTGGCGCGCAGGATCGCGATCTTGGTCGAGTGGTTGAAGGGCGCGGGGTCTGCCGGAGGTACACCGACGCGGACGTAGCCGGCGCAGTCGGGTGGCACGTCGATGAGCTGCTCGAGGGTGAGGTAGCCGCCCGCGCAGAGCGCTTCGAGCAGCGCCGTGTACTCGGCGCCGGAGACGAAGACGGCATTGTTGACCAGCACCAGCGCGCCGTCATGACCGACCAGCGGGCGCACCTTGTTGATCAGGGCGCCCATGCCACCCTGCAGATCGATCACGCCGCGGTCGCCCTTCGAATAGACCGGCGGGTCGAGAAACACGCAGTCGAAGAGCGCCCGCTCGCGCTTGAGGCGTGACACGATCTCGAAGAAGTCGCCGGCGCGCACATCGCGCCGCGGCACTTTGAACCCGTTCAAGGCAAAGGACTCTGCGGCGATCGCGAGGAACTGGCGATTGGCATCGGTGGTGATGACCTGCGCGCTCGGGGCCACCCGTGCCGCCACCCCGAGGCTGCCGGTGTATGCGAAGGTGTTGAGCACCCGTTTGCCACGCAGGTTCTCTTTCGCCCACGCGCGCAGGTTGCGGGTGTCGAGATACAACGAGGCGTCGCGGTTGAGGGTGAGCTGCAGCGCATACCAGACGCCGTTCTCGAGCACCTTGCGCGGCAGGTCGGCCGGCGCACCGAAGACGACGTGCCCGTTGCGCGCCGCGGGGGCGCCGTCGCGCACCTTGACCACCGCGCTGGTGAGCCACGGCAGCTGCGCCCGCGCCGTGGCCAGCGCCTGCGCGGTCAACCCCGCGTCGCCACCGGGCGCGTAGTCGTGCAGCACCAGACACCGCTGGTACACGTCGAGCGCCAGCGCCGGCAGCCCCTCGCTGAAGCCGTTGAGCAGGCGGAACGCGGTCTCGTGCGCGGCGTCGATCAACGGCGCACGCGCCGCGATCGCCGCCTCGAGCAGGGATGTCACCATGGCCCGCAGCTCACCGCGGCTTGACCTTGCCGTGGCGGATGACGACGTAGAGAAAGAGCTGCTCCACCTTCTCGCGCGCCCAGGGGGTGCGGCGAAGAAACGTGAGGCTGGAGGCGATGCTGGGGTCGACGGTGAAGCTGCGCACGCGAATCTGGCGGCCGAGCTGCTCGAAGCCGAGCACATCGACCAAGCGGGTCACCATCTCCTCGAGGGTGATGCCGTGCAACGGATCATTGGAGGACGCGCGGGTCATGGATCAGCGGGCTCGGCGGCGCTCAGCCACCAGCGCCCGGGGAGGCCGCGTGAGGCGATCAGGCGGCGCACGCATTCTGTACCGTGCCCGCCGTACGCGGTGCAAGATGGATTCGGCCGCGGCGGTTTGGTGTCCAGGCCCCCCGCGCTGTCTTGCGATTCGCCAGAAATCGCTGAAGAAGGACAGCATGAGGACGAAGGGTTCGATTGCGGTGCGGTGCGCCGACCTCGGGTCGGCCGAGCGCTCGCCACGCGGGGAGGAGTAGTGTGAGCCTGCCGATGCGCCTCGCGCTGATCGCCGGCATGCTGGCGATCATGCTCCTCGGCTATGCCGTGCGCGGCTCGTTCGAGGTCGAGGCCAGCGTGGACTCGGTGCGCCGCTTCATCGGCACCGCCGGCTGGTGGGCGCCGGTCCTGTTCGTCGGCCTCTTCGGCGTGCGTACGCTCCTGCTGTTGCCCGGGCCGATCCTGCTGACCGCCGGCGGCATCGGCTTCGGCTTCACCGGCGGCATGGTCCTCGGGGCGATGGGGCTGACCTTCTCCGCCATGCTCAAGTTCGCCGTCTGCGTCATCGCGGGGCGCGAATGGCTGGCGGCGCGCCTGCCGAGCGGGGTGCGCGCACGGTTGGACTCGGTCAACCGGCGCACCGGCGTCGGCGCGCTGGCGCTGGTCTCGGCCTACCCGCTCGGCCCGGCGGACATGCTGCAAACCGCGGCCATCCTCGGCGGCATCCGCCTGCTGCCGCTGGTTGCAGGCGTCGGCTCCGGCTCCCTCGTCCGCGCCGGGTCGTTCAGCTATTTCGGCGAGGCGGTCGCGGACGGCCGCGGTCTGCTGCTCGGTGCGGTGCTCCTGCTCACGCTCGCTGCCGTGCCCCTGGTCGTGTCACGCCTGCGCCGGGCCCGGCGCGACCGGCGCTGATGGCGCGGCGCCGGCGGACGGCGGGGCGAGCCCGCACCAGGCTTTGCCTAAGAAAGCAGAAGGCAACAACGGATTGCGCGGATTGAGCGGATTTCTGAGCCCTACTCCGTCAAATCCGTTTAATCTGCGTAATCCGTTGTTGGTTTTCTGAGTTCTTGGGCAAAGCCCCCGCACCACGCACGCGACCAGCGCCGGCAGCAGCCAGCCGAGCAGCGCGACGACACCCACCGGGCGCGGTCGCACCACCATGCAGCCGTCGTCCTCCGACGAGCGCGGCGGCGTGGCGACCGGGGTGGCGATCGGCGCGCCTTCGCAGGCATCGCCGACCCCGTCGCCGTCGCCGTCCTCCTGCATGATGTTCGGCGTCTCCGGACAGTTGTCGAACGCGTCGGGCAACTCGTCGGCATCGCGATCGTCGGCGGTGACCTGCACCAGGTCCTGGCGGCAGACGGAGCCCGTCGGACAGTCCGCGGCGCGCGCGCAGGTGCCCTGCTCGCGCCGGCACGTGCCGGCCTCGCAGAAGGCGCCGGCCCCGCAGGCCGCGCGGTCCTGACAGGCGGTGCCGAAGTCCTCGACGCAGTGCCCCGCGCCGGTGAACACCGCCGCGCCGCCATTCTGTTGCTTGAGCGGGTCGAGCAAACGGTTGAAGGTCTGCCCGCCGTCGCTGCAGGTCGCCGGCGCCGCGCAGTCGGCATTCTCGCGGCACGCGCCTTCGCGGCGCTGGCAGGTGCCGACCCCGGGGGTGCCGAGCGCCGGCTGACAGAACTCGCCCGCGTTGCACGGGTCCGGGGCCTCCAGGGTGCACGGGGTGTGCAGATCGCGGATGCACCCGCCGGGCGGGACGAAGCAGGTGCCGCCGCCACAGGTGGCGTCGCCGGCGCACGCCTGCGCGGTGTTGGTGCAGATCCCGGCCGTCACCGCGGCGAGCGCGTGGCAGGCGCCCGCCATCGACCCCGTGTGACACGCCTGGCGGACGTTGACGACCTGCACGACCAGATCATTGCGATCGCCGTCGCCGTTGAGGTCGGCGCCCTGCGCCGATTCGAAGGTGAGGAACTTCACCGTGTCGCTGAGCACCCGATACGGGGCGCGCGGATCACACGCCTCGAGCCTGCACGGCGTCACCGCCAGCCCGGTGTTGAGCACGGTGCCGGTCACCGGATCGTAGACCTGCAGCACGTCGTCGTCGCCGTCGCCGTCGCCGTTCAGCACCTGGTTGCCCTGGCTCGCTTCGCGCGTGCGGAAGGCGACCAGGCCGGAGGCGCCGACGACCAGATCCTCCGCCGCCTGGCCGACGTTGGCGAGCGCGGCGCCCTGCACCTCGAAGACCTGCACGACGCGGTCGGCCGCGTCGCCGTCGGCGTTCAGATCGGCGTTGCCCTGCCCCGCCTCCGGCGTGGTGAACGCCACGACGCCGCCGCCGGCCTGCACGGCGTCGGCGGCCTGCGCGAGATTCCTCCAGCGGTCGGCGGCGAAGACCTGCACCACGTCGTCGAGCGCGTCGCCATCGCCGTTCAGATCGCGCGCGCCCTCGTCACGCTCGGCGACCAACGCGGCCAGGGCCTGTTCGGACAGCGAGACCGCGGTCGCCGCGCGCGCCAGATTGCGGGCCGCGCCGCCACTCCACAGGTGCACGACCTGGTCGTCCGCGTCGCCATCGCCGTTGAGATCCGCGCCGCCGCCGGCGCCGGTCGGGCACGCGGACAGCGCCGGCGTCGTGCCCGCCGGCTCCGGGCGGAGAAAGGCCGCCGCGCCGCCCGCGATACTGACGGCGGCGGCGGGGCAGATGGGCGTCACGCTGCCCGTCGCCGCATCGAGCACCGACAGCAGCGTGTCGCCCGCATCGCCATCGCCGGTCAGGTCAGCACGGCTGGGGTCGGTGGTATCGACCCGCACGCCGAGACGACAGTGTGGTTGGCCGGCGAACGGCAGACACAGCTCATACACCCGGGTGAGCCCGTCGGTTGAGACGCGGATGAGCTGCGGCGCACTCTCGCCCGGCGCGGTTGGCCAGGCGTACGGGATGCGGGCCGTTTGCCCGGTCAGCCGATCGCGCACGAGGTCGAACGACCCGTCTGGGTCGGCCAGCGCCAGGTTATGGGCCGGGTTGAGGAAGTACACACGGCGGCCATCGACGGCGAAGCGGGCATTGCTGAGCAGGGGAGAGAGGGCGGGCTCGCCCGCCTGCTCGCCATCCGAGCTGACATTGATTCGGCTGGTGAAGCCGGTGGCGCGGTCGTGCAGGAAGAGATCGAAGTTACCGTTGGTATCCCCCGCGACCAGGTTGGTCGCCGGCGTATCAAAGGCGACCAGGCGCCCGTCGCGCGACAGGCCCGACAGGGACGACAGGAAATTGGCCGGTGTTCCGTCGCTCGACACGCTCACCATCTGGGTGGTGCCGCTGGCGCGATCGTGCACGAACACCCCGCCGCGCCCGTCCCCCGTGCCGCCGACCGGCTCCGCGAGGTCGCTCCAGAAGGCCGCCACCCGGCCGTCGGCGGAGAGGGCGCCGCCGAAG